>JAOZLU010000278.1 GCA_029934695.1 Desulfobacterales bacterium
ACAAACATATCGACCCTGCGGGCCTCTGACTGGCGGTTCCCTGCGTATTCTACAAGCATATCGACCCTACGGGCCTCTGACTGGCGGTTCCCTGCGTATTCTGCAAACATGTCGACCTTACGGGCCTGTGGACTGATTCCTCGTGTTCTAAATCTGGATATATCTGTGCAGGAAAAAATGATTGGTGAAGAAACCCGGTTTTTTCCAGCAGACGGGAAAAAGCATATCCATATTTAAAACATGACTCTGATCTTCTTTGTCTGAATTTCAGGAATCAGAAGAATAATGACCACTTTTGAACGAAAAGTCAAGTGGATATTTTTATTGTATCAAGGCGATTTTGGCATATTTTTTGCCCTTTTATAAAATCAGCAAGTTACATATTTCATACTTTTTATGCTAAAAAAATTCAGTTGTTTATAGTAAAAATGCCAAAATTTCAGATTTTTTTTGTAAGATAAAGAAAACTTCTTGCATATCCTTGTTATGTAATGCTAAAAGTTTTGAAACTGGATTTGCAGTTATATGTTTATAGAAAAAACTATAAGGGAAAGCCGCTGAACTTGGAACATCGGCTTTGAAGGGAAACCATAAAATTCAAAAATGGAGGGTGTAAAAATGGGGGGAAATAATTTGAAATCCAGAACTATTAAGGAGATTGGGAAACTTTTATTCATTGTCATCGTCGCTTTTCTGTCGGTATTGGGAATAGGTGTGTTTCAGAGAACCCTTGCAGATGTCCCGACTGCTGAAAGGAATGCCCTGATTGGTCTGTACAACAGTACAGGTGGGGCAAACTGGAATAACAGAGCTAATTGGCTTGGTGCTGCCGGGACGGAACATACATGGTACGGAGTGACCTGCTCCGGAAATACTGTCACAGGGATTAATTTGCCATCCAACAAGCTTGCCGGAACAATTCCTGCTTCCGTCGGGAGCCTCACGGGACTAAGAAGCCTTATTCTGTCCGGGAATCAGTTGACAGGTGGTATTCCCATCCAGTTGGGAGGCCTGACAGCTTTGCAGACCCTCAGTTTGTCCGGGAACCAGTTGACAGGCAGCATTTCCACACAGTTAGAAGGCCTGACAGCTTTGCAGACCCTCAGTTTGTCCGGGAACCAGTTGACAGGCAACATTCCCACCCAGTTGGGAGGCCTGACAGCTTTGCAGACCCTCAGTTTGTCCGGGAACCAGTTGACAGGCAGCATTTCCACACAGTTAGAAGGCCTGACAGCTTTGCAGACCCTCAGTTTGTCCGGAAATCAGTTGTCAGGCAACATTCCCGCTCAGTTGAAAAGTCTGACAAATTTGCAGTCACTTGATCTCGGATACAATGCTCTTTACGCTAATGACCCTGAATTGCGTACTTTTCTCAATCAGAAAGACAATGACTGGGAAAGCACTCAGACCGTTGCTCCCACCGATTTAAACACTGTCATATCAGTTGCCGATTCACCGACAACAGAATGGAAATCAGTCCCGCTGACATGGACGCCGATTGCCTACACTGCTGACGGCGGCGGCTATGAAGTTGAGTATTCCACCACATCCGGCGGGCCTTACACTTCATTTGACACCGCATCAGGCAAAAATGTGGGAAACATCACCGTGACCGGCCTGAATCCGTGTACGCCCTATTATTTCCGGATTCGTACTGTGACACCTTCCCATGCAAGCAATACAAATGACATCCATAGCAGTGAGTATGCCACTCTGGGACCTGTCAGCACCCTGTGCATTCCTCTTTCTGAAAAAAAAGCCCTGACTGCTCTTTATAACAGCACAGACGGGGCAAACTGGAACAACAGGACAGATTGGCTCGGCGGTCCCGGCACTGAAAAGACATGGGCCGGCGTGACCATTGAAAATAATCGTGTCACAGAGATTGATCTGTCCTCAAACAGTCTTTCAGGAACGATTCCCCCTGACATTGGCAGCTTCCCGAATCTGAACACGCTTGACCTGTCCGGAAACGAGTTGACGGGCAGCATTCCCACACAGATGGGAAGCCTTGCAAACCTGCAAAGCCTTGATCTGTCCCAAAATCAGCTGACAGGCAGCATCCCCCCGGAACTGGGAAGCCCTGCAAACCTGCAAACCCTTGATCTGTCCCAAAATCAGCTGACGAACACCATTCCCGCTCAGATCGGAAGCCTTGCAGAGCTTGAAACCCTGGACGTATCCGGAAATCAGTTGACAGGCAGCATCCCTTCCCGGATCGGAGACCTTTCATCGCTTCTGATCCTGAACATATCCGGGAATAAGCTGTCGGGCAGCATCCCTTCCGAATTGAAAAATTTTACCGGTCTGAGCTTCAACAAAAGTGATTTCCGCCACAATGCGCTTTACACCACGGACAATGATCTCCGTTTTCTCCTGAATGACAGACAGATCGGCGGCAATTGGGAAAGCACCCAGACGATTGCTCCGAGCGGTCTGTCTGCTGCCACACTCGTTGCTGAGTCACCGACAACCGAACTGACCTCAATCCCTCTGACATGGACAAAGATTGCCTACACCGGCGACAGCGGGGGCTATGAAGTTTACTATTCGGCCGCACCCGCTGATCCCTCACCCACGCTGTTCGGCACCACAGCGGACAAAAATGTGCAGAATATTACCGTGACCGGCATGAATCCGTGTACAACCTGTTATTTCCGCATCCGGACAGTCACGTCCGGTCACATAGAGAATGCCAATAAGGTTGAAAGCGGATACACCGAGGAAATTACTGCCAGAACATTGTGCATCCCCCTTGCCGAAAAGCAGGCTCTGACTGACCTTTATGACAGCACAGACGGTGGCAATTGGACAGACAATGGCGGAAACTGGCTCGGCGATCCGGGAAACGAATGCACATGGGACAGAGTGACCTGCGATAATGTCAGTCATTATGTCACGGACATTGATCTCTCCTCCAATAATCTTAACGGGACAATTTCTGAATTCGCCGACATCGAAGACCTGACGGAACTCCAGACGCTCAACCTGTCAGGGAACCAGTTGTCGGGAAACATTCCGGCTCAGATCGGAACCCTTGCCAGTCTGACAGACTTGAATCTCTCCGGGAATCAACTGTTGGAAAGCATCCCCTCCGATCTGGGGGACATCACAACTCTGATAAATCTTGATCTGTCTGATAATCAGTTGACAGGCAGCATTCCTCCCGAACTGGGGGAGCTTGATAATTTGGAGACTTTGAATCTGGCCCGGAATTATCTGTCAGGAAGCATTCCCTGGGAGATGGGAAATCTTCCAGCCATTCAGCTCATTGATCTGTCCGGGAATCAGCTGTCGGGTGAGATTCCTCTTCAGATGAAAAATCTCACAACCCTGGCGAACGGTCAGAGCAGTCTTCGCTGGAATGCTCTTAAAACTGGGAACGCTGCTTTGCGTCTTTTTCTCAACGACAAACAATATGGGAATGACTGGCAGAGCACTCAGACCGTTGTTCCTGAAAATTTGGTTGCCGGAACACCGACATCGTCCTCTGTTCCTCTGAGTTGGAAGGCCATAGAGTATGATGACGATACCGGCGGCTATGAAGTCTGGTATTCTGAAACACCCGAAGGAGCTTACACGAAGTTCGGAATCACGGATGACAAAGCAAATGAAAGCATCACCGTTGGAGGGCTGATGCCTGATGCGACCTATCATTTCCAAATCCGTACCGTCACGAATGATCATGATTACAATCCGAACACAGTTTGCAGCGAATACACGAAAGATGAAGTTTCCGCAAAAACTTTATATGATGATCCGCCGCCACCGAACATTGGTAATGTGAATCCTGGTGATGGGCCTAAGACTGGCGGTACTGAAATGACGATAACAGGCCAGTTTTTTGATGACGGCGCTAAGGTTCTATTCGGTGGCAGCCTATATCCGGCCGCAATCATCAGCATTGCTCCCACAGAGATAATATGTGAAGCCCCTGCACATGTGGCGGGCGATGTTGATGTGACAGTGATTAATCCAGATGATCAGGAGGATGTCTGTCAGGAATGTTACAAGTATGATCCGCCACCGTCAATAAGCGGCGGAAAAGACGGAATAATAAACCTCAACCCCGACGGATATTACCCTGCATCCGGCGGCACACCTGTGAGAATACTGGGAAGCAATTTTGTCTCAGGTGTCACGGTCGCTTTCGGCGGTCAGCTTGCCACAGATACCACGTTCCTCTCATCCGGCAAGATAGAGTGTACAACACCTCAATATGATACACAGGATAAAGAAGGTGAAGTTCCGGTTGGCGTGCTAGTGACAAACCCGGATGAACAGTCTGTGGTTTGTACAAACTGTTATATCTACAACCCGTCGCCGATAATAACGGACGATATAGATCCCGATCTCGGCTGTGTGGGTGAAACGATAACAATAAGGGGCAAAAATTTCAACGACGACACAGAGATTCTTTTTGGCGATATTCCTGCCAATGAGATTGAATTCGATTCCATCAACAAGAAGATAACTTGTAAAGCCCCTGCCCGTCCTGACAAGAGCGAGAACGAAGAGAAGAATAGATACAACATAGTTAAGGTGGATGTAACAGTCATAAATCCAGATGGACAGGAGGATTTGGCCGATTACAGATACAAAGAGTTTCCGCCAAGAGTAACTTGTCCCAATCCAAATATTCCGGGTTCAGGCGGCATCTCTCCCAATAACGGCCCATCTGTCCACGGCCCGAAGGTCAGCGTGGAGAGCAGGACAGTGGAGATAGCAGGCTCCGGCTTTCTCTCAAGCACAACAGTCTCCTTCGGCGGAACGCTGGCCGCATGTAGTCTTTCCGACACGACATTGCTGACCTGCATCATTGGGGAACACGCTCCCGGCATGGTTGATATGGTGATAAGCAATTCATGCACGGAGCCGGTGGTCTGCGAAGATGCCTTCACTTATGACAACCCACCTACGATCATTAAGCCCATAGTCTCCGGCAATGACTACATAATCGGCGGCACCACGGTCACCATAAGCGGGACCGACTTCGTTGATCCCCCCACGGTCGAGTTTGTGACTGATGCGGAAAACCCGGGTGGTGACAAGGCCGTGTCGCCCGTTGTCAACTTTGGCGATTCCACGGAGATAACCTGTGAAGTCCCTCCTCATTATGAAGGTTATGTGGATGTAATCGTGACCAACCCGGACGGCCAGCCAGGTATTTGTACCGACTGCTTCGAGTATATCAATCTGCCGCCGCCGGAGATAAAACGGGTATATCCCGAAGAGGGCCCCCTGTCCGGCGGCACCCCTGTGACAATAGAAGGGGCCTATTTCCTTCCGGGCAACACGACCGTCACATTTGCCGGCGAAGAAGTCGAGCCTTTTTCGGTGACTTCCAGCGAAATAAAGTTTCATACGCCCAAGTGCAAAGAAGAAACCACAGTTGGTGTGACAGTGACAGTGAGTAACCAGTCAGTTTCAAAGCCGGATTGTTATACCTGCAAGAACTGCACATTTACAATAAAGCCAGACAAAGGAGCTGTGTCAGGCGGCACGGAAGTTAAGATAACCGTGGATAAAGAGGCTTTTTCAGATAATCTTTCGGTTATGTTCGGTGATATTGAAATTTATGGTGGCGTGGTGGTGGAGGACGATCCGGATTCAGAAATGAAGAAGATCGTAATATGCACAACCCCTGAATACACAGAAGAAGGCCCGGTTAATGTGGTGGTAACTGATCTGGATAACGGGCAGTCAGATGTCTGTTCAAGTGCTTATAGTTATATCCGCATGTCCCCTGTTGTAAGGCAGGCTCTGATTGCTATTTTCGAGAATACAGACGGCCCGAATTGGGATGTTAATACAGGATGGCAGGATGAGTCCGGAAATTTCTCCCCCGAAGGCACTGAGTGTACCCTGCCTTGGTACGGAATCATCTGCAATGATGGAAATAATGTGGTAAAAATCAATCTTGACTACAACAATCTGACCGGAAAAATTCCTGAAACCTTCAAAGGTTCTAACGATGAGCCGATTGATACCTTTTCCGTGTTCCAAAATTTGCGGACTTTCTCGGTCCAGTACAACGATCTGACATACATACCTGAGAACCTTTTGGATGTTCCGACTTTGGAAATGATTGATCTGCGCTGGAATAATTTTTGTCCTGAATATGAAGAATATGAAGATGAAGATGAAGATGAAGCTCAATATCAAAAAAGGATTGATGCCTTTAATGAAAAGCAGATAGGCGGCGATTTCTTAGTCACTCAGAAGTGTTATATTCCTCCTGACAACTCTATCATAGTCGAACCGAGCAGCATTAAACTCAGGGAGCCAAATACAGAAACTTTCATGATCAAATGGTCCGAAAATCATACTCCTCCTGATGATGTGAGAGTTGAGATTAAGTTGGCCAATTCCAACCCCAGTCAATGCATGATTGGGGATTCGGATGATGAGTCAGTTTTGATCACGCTTACTGCCGGAGATACTGATGGCGTTGAAGTGACTGTGACAGCTACTGATGACGGCAGGACTGAAAGCCTCCCCAGCACCAGCACCATCCTGGCATCTGTTTTCTCATCCACAGACAGTTCCTACAGAAATATGGATATCAAGGACGTAACCGTCACCATATATGACAAGGAAATCTTGGCAATCAGTCATGTCTCTCCCAATGAAGGCGTGAAAGGTGAAAATCTGGAAACCAAGCTCATCGGCAGGGGATTTGATCGGGATACCAGGATATTCATGTTCGCTCAGGACGGGGAAAATCTGCTTCGGGATGCGGTAATCGGAAAAGTGCTTACAGGCAAGAAAGGAAACCTGATCGGATACGATACTGATGGTTCCGAAAGGATTTTAATCGGAAGTGAGATCAAAGACAGAGACGGCAAGGTAATTGCTTATGAGATCAAACATGGCAACGATTTGCTCGGCTATAAAATTGAGATTCTGGAGTATGTTGAAAACAGAGATGAAGACAATATACTCCTCAGCGAGACCATTTCTCTGATTCTTCCCGGGCCCGAAGACAAGGGGCAATACACCCTGAAAGCCTCCAATGCTGACGAAGAGGACATATCAGAAGGGGCTGTCACTTTCGGAGACACTCCCCCGGAAAGACGAAAGGCGATCATCATCGCTGGCGGCGGGCCTCATCCGGACAACGACCTCTGGGGTGCCACACTGGCGTGTGCCAACAAAACCTATCTTGCCCTCCTTTCCCAGGGCTACACCTCTGACACCTTATGTTATCTCAATCCGGTACTTAATGCTGACGCAACTGGTGATAATATTCCTGATGTGGACGGAGACGCAACACTGGAAAATCTGATGCGTGTCCTCGGCATTGCGGAAGAAGGATATGACCCATCAGAAGATACAGATCCTCTGAGGAATTGGGTCAGAAATCCTGATGACCCTACTGATGAACTTCTGATTTATATGGTGGGTAATGGGGAAGCCGGCAAATTTGAGATTAACACGGTGTCAGTAACGGAGGATAGCGAAAAGTATCTCAATGCCGGAACGCTGGTCAACTGGCTGGATGATTTACAGAAAAAACCGGAAGAGGGCGACGCGGTTATTCCCGGGAAGGTAATAGTGGTCTATGACGCAAACATGTCAGGAAGTTTCCTTCCCGCAATGCAGGTGCCGGCTGAAGATACGGAACGCTATGTCATCACCAGCACATCAGAAGGTGAGCCGGCCTGGTTTCTGGAGAACGGTGAATTTTCATTTTCCTATCATTTCTGGGATTTTGTTGAGACAAATGGCAATCTGTATCGAGCATTCATATATGCCGGAGATATGATGGAAATGGATCAGGACGCGAAGATGGATGCTGACGGAGACGGGAGTGAAGATATTGTAAAATTGGATGAAAACGAAAAGATAATCGTGGGTGACAACCCGAATCCGCTTGAAGAGGAGATCACCATAGGTGCGGGAATTGTCATACCGTCAGTTCCTCCTGAGATAGAGATATGTGAAGAGTTTCTGAGAATCACCGAACAATCCTTGCGAGAACTTGAACAATCAGGTGTCTCTCAGGAAATTATCACCCAATTGGAGGAACTGAAAGATCAGCCATATACAAGTTCAGAATTGTTTATAAGTGATCTGGAAGCAACAATAGTGGATGAACTGACAGATGACCTTAGAACACAGATTCTGGACCATACAGAAAAGAGCAGACAGAGCATTCAGGTCGGGGATTCTTTGCCCTTTTGTGTCAAAATTCTCAGCAAATCAGATGACATCAGCAGCGTGATAGCGAGGATCACCCTTCCTGAATCACCATACGTCCGGTTCACATATCGCCCTGCGGTGATGCTTGAGGGTGACGCTGATGGTCTTTTTTACACAGGGACATACAAAAGATTCACCAGGCCAGGAATTTATACCATCTCGTTTCAGGCAGTTGACGTGGAGGACTGCCAGTCCGAACTGAAAAACATCACCGTCATAAGCTTTGCCAAAGGTGACATAAACAGGGATGACAGGGTTGATCTGACCGATGCGGTGATGGCCCTGAGAGCGGTGGCATATCCGGATTTCATTAAGATAGAAAACCCGTCAGAAATTGAGGTAAACGGTGACGGGAAGATCGGCCTGGAGGAAGCGATTTATGTTCTGCAAGTTCTGACGAACTACAAGCCCGGAGAAATCCCTGATGTCATCAAAGGGGATATCAGTGGAAACCGGAAAGTTGATCTGGGCGATGCAGTGATGGCATTC
>JAOZLU010000892.1 GCA_029934695.1 Desulfobacterales bacterium
GATATGGACTTAGATATTTGCTCCACCATTATAAACTACCTTGCTCAGGCTCCTGAAAGAAATTCATGGGTAAAAAGCAGAAAGTTTTTATCTGACTTGATAAATCCTTTTTCCGGTGACAAAGATAAAGAGAAGGTTTACTTTTTTGACTGTAACCCCAGTTTTGCAAATTATACTGAAATGGCTGCTATAGCAGCAGATCGAATTATAGTACCTTGTACAGCCGATGCTGCTTCAATCAGAGGTATCCATAATCTTTTCAGAATGATTTATGGCATTAAAATAGGTGACGAATTCCCATCTGATGACGTTTTTGATACTTTCAGTTCAAAAATAAAAGATGCTGGTATCCAGCCTCCCAAAGTACACCTTTTCTTACAAAATAAATCCAGAGTAAAAGACGCTAAAGCAACAAAGGCATTTAATGCACATATAACAGAAATTCTTAACATAGCGGATAGTTTGAAAAAAGAATATCCAGAGCATTTTACGAAGAATGAGAGTGGCAATGTTGTTCTTAACATTAAAGACGACAACACTCTTGCTTCAATTGTGAATCATACAGGTAAGCCAATATCTAAGATTCAGCCTAAATTTTATACAATCTACGGCAAAAAAACGAAAGCCAACAAATCGCAGATTGAGCCTCTTTTAGAGGATATTAAAAATTGCGTTAAGGCTATATAAAAGCTGACAAGCGCATACAGTTGGGCACAAGGAAGAGGTGTACAATGTATGAACTTGTAACAGAAAGAGAGAAATGCCTCTCTTTTTTCAGAAGGCCTGAAGGCAGAATCGAACTCTCAAAAAAGGGTTTCCGGAGTATTCCGCCACAGGATGCAGGGGATCGTTACCCTGGCTTTGAGGAACTTCAGGTCAGAAAAATTGCCTGAGTATAAAATCAGCAAGTCTGACGGCCTTCGCCGTTCTCAAAACTGGCGCATCTGGTTTACAGAACAGTTGCCATGACTTATGCTGAGTATGCTGGCAGGAAATAGGCTGAAGTAAAAATAACTTCCCTCTTGGGGAGTTCGGTTTGATAAATAAAAGGGGGAAACAGGAATGTTTTCCTGACCGGGAAAGAATCCTCATATATTCGGAGATTGAGGAGGACGGCATACCTGTCCACATAGTTGCAGATCACTCCGAACCGGAAGAACCTGTTATTGTGACGAGTTATGTTCCTGACAGCAGGTATTGGATAAAATATCAGATAAGAAAAAAATAGAAAGACATATTATGGTACTTTTAAAAAAAAAGAAATTGCCCCGAATGCCGCGGAAAAATGTATCCCCGACCTGTCAATCTTCTGTATAAAAGAGACAAGTGTGACATTCAGGTTGATGTTATCGGAATACCTGCCAATGTCTGCACAAAATGTTTTTACAGAATTATTCCGGGCAAAATCGCAAAATACATTGACTCAATAGTTGATCCGATATTTGAGGCTGAAATCAGGCAGCAGGAAAGAATACTTCCTTCTCCTCATATCGGTATTCAGTTTCCGCCGACAGAAAGAGAATTGTATTGTTAATCGGATATGTCCGGGTGAAGCCTCAACCAAATTGAATGACAGTTTCAAATATCCTGTTTATGATATTGAATAAAGATTCTTCCGTGCTTACCTCTCCGCTGAGTTCATACCACTTTCTTCTCGTCTGATCTTTGGATGCTTCAGTGACGAGTGCCTGAAGATCGCTGGTGACTTCCTTTGCTTTTTCATCCGGCATGTCTCTGACCATATTTTCAATGGCTGTTGAAAGTTCGTTAAACTTGTCTTCAAGGCTGCCATTTCATCGGCCTATCAATATAGTAAAATCAGAGATGCTGAGTTAAAAAAGTTGTTTGAGATTGAAAAAAAATTAAATCCTCTGATTTTCAACAGCTGGTTTAATAATGATATTCACCTGACTGAGGATATTGTCAGATATTTACAGCAGCTGATCGAACAGAACAGTGGCCTGATAGAGAATTATAACGAGGAAGATCTGGAGGGGAATGGGGTCGGACCAAGCTAAGTATCAGATACTAAAGGAAAATCATGTCGATTTTGGCTTTGAAACGAGGCTATAACCGCTTTTTTGAGGCCAAAAAGAGCGATATGGGACGAGCAGCATAAGTCAGGAGCTTTTTCAGCTCCGTGAGGAGACAGAATCCTGCAACGCCCGCTCTGGTGCTGGAAAGTGCGGCATGGCCTGCAACCGGACTG
>JAOZLU010000279.1 GCA_029934695.1 Desulfobacterales bacterium
GTTTATCTGCGTTTATCTGCGTTTATCTGCGGTTCATATCGGAAACCACAAAAACCATTAGAACCAGCAATATTTATCCAAATAACCGAAGGTAAAAAATAATGAGACAGAATGAGCATAAGCATATAAAAATACTGATAATAGATGATGAACCGGTCAATCTGGGTGTTGTCAGCGGATGTTTACAAAAAGCCGGCTATCAATGTTCTGTCGCTTTAAATGGAAACACAGCCATGGAAAGAGCGGCGCGAATTAAACCGGATGTGATTTTACTGGATGTCAAAATGCCGGGTATGGATGGTTTCGAAGTATGCCGCCGGCTGAAGCAAAACGAAAGCACACGGGATATTCCGGTTATATTTTTAACGGTGCTCGATGATATTGAAAGCAGGCGTCTGGGATTTGGCGCGGGCGTTGATTATATCAACAAGCCGGTTCAGAAAGAAGAACTGCTGGCACGGGTTGGCACACATTTGGAAAATTATCTGTATAAAAACAAACTGGAACAGGCAGTTGAGCGCAGGACCGCGGAACTGGAACACGCGAATAAAAGATTGTCAGAGGAAATCGCCGAACGCAAACAAGCTGAAACCGCGGCCGGAGAATGCGAAAGGAAATATAAAGGCATCGTGAAAAATATGCAGGATGTCTTTTACAGAACAAATATGAAGAACGAGCTTGTGTTCGCCAGCCCCTCAGTTCTGAATATGTTTGGCTACGATAGCATGGATGAAATAATCGGTGCGGATATTGGCCGGACATTCTATCTCAATCTACAAGACAGAGCCGCTTTTCTCGATCTGATACGCAAGGAGGGGCGAGTCATCCAGTACACCGACGTGATGAAACGGCGGGATGGCACGCCCGTCAATGTTGAAACAAACGCTCATCTCATTTTCGATCAGGATGGCAATCCGGTCGGGCTGGAAGGCGTGGTGCGCGACATCACCAAGCGCAAGCAGGCCGAGGAGGCACTGCGCGAGAGCGAGAAGAAATTGTATACCCTTCTCAATGCTACTACAGATGTGGCGTTTCTCATTGAATCTGATGGAACATTTCTGGCGGTTAACGATGCTTTAGTTAGGAACTTTGGCAGGGGAAAAGAAGAACTTGTCGGCAAGTCTATGTTTGAATTTATTCATCCGGCGGAAATAGCCAAAGAAAGAAAGGCTATGTTACAAAAAATACTTGATTCTAAAAAGCCCTTGCGTTGGGAAGATGAGCATGCAGGAGGATATTTTGACAACTCTGTCTATCCGATTCTTGACGGTCATGGCAATGTGAAACAGATAGCAGCATTTGCCAGGGACATCACCGATCTCAAGCGGTCAAAGGAGGCGTTGCAGGAAAGTGAGGAATACTTCAGGACATTAATAGAAAATAGTCAGGATGTTGTGAGTATTCTGGACAATATGGGGAATTCTCTCTATCGAAGTCCTTCTTATGAAAAACTCCACGGATATAAAACTCATAAAATTGCAGACAAGATTTTCAAATATATCCATCCCGATGACAGGGAAAGAATATTGCAGCAGTTCAAAGCGTTTTTGGAAAAACCCGATGAGGTTGAACAATTTCATTGCAGGTATCTTCATAAAAACCGAACATGGCGATATATCAGAGGAACCGCCAAAAATTTGCTTCACTCACCAATGATAAAAGGGACTGTTCTGAATTATCGGGATGTGACTGACCGCAGGCGGACAGAGGAAAAATTGCGACAGCGAGAAAATTATCTTTCCGCGCTGAACCAGGTCAAAGAAATTCTGCTTGCATCTGAATCGGAAAACACGTTTCAACAGGTTGTCAATACTCTCGGTACTGTCTCAAATGCAAGCCGAACATACATTTTCATCAATCATACAGATGAAAACGGCAACCTTCTGACGAGCCAGAGAGCGGAATATTGCACTGAGGGGATCAGGCCGGAAACAGATAATCCCGAACTTCAAAATTTGGCGTATGATGAATTTTTCAAAAGATGGCACAGAACACTATCCCGGGGTGACATCATAAGCGGAAACATTACATATTTCCCGCAAACTGAAAAAGAATTTCTTGAACTTCAGGGTATAAAAGCCGTTCTTATTATTCCGATAATGACGGAGGAAAAATTTATCGGGTTTATCGGGTTTGACAATTGTATTTCCGCAAAAGCATGGGGTTCGACAGAGCAGAATTTCCTGAGATCCGTCGCCCATGACCTGGGGCAGTTCATAGCAAGAAGCAGATCGCAAAAGCAATTACACGCAGAATACCTCCGCTTCCAAACAACCACGGATGCAATTGATGCCGGCGTTTATGTAGCCGATATGCAGACGTATGAACTTCTGTTTCTCAACAAATACGGGAAACAATTTTGCTGTGACAGAATTGGCGAACAATGTTTTGCTGTGTTGCAAAACAGACAAACACCGTGTGATTTTTGTACGAATCATTTACTGCTTGATACAAACGGAAATCCCAAAGAGCCGTATGTGTGGGAATTTCAGAATACCCTGACACAACACTGGTATCAGTGCCGAGATCAGGCTATACGCTGGCCCGACGGAAGACTTGTCAAACTGGAAATTGCGACTGACATTACTGACCGCAAGCAGGCAGAGGAGGCGCTGCGGGCAAGTGAGGAAAAATACCGCTTGTTGACAGAAACAATGCAGGATGTTATTATCCGGCTTTCACCGGCAGGGGAATTATTATATGTCAGCCCGGCGGTTAAAGAATTTGGCGGCTATGATCCGGAAAGCGAAATCGGGGAAAATATGTCCAAATACTTTGAGCATGAAACAGACGTGATACGCGCCACTGAATTGCTTGCCCATATTTTAATAACCCGGCAAAGTGGAAACTTTGAATTTTTGTACAAGGCAAAAAACAAAGCGCCCTTCCCGGTTGAATATACCTATACCCCGATAATAGAAAATGACGAGGTGAACGCAATTCAACTGGTATTACGTGACATCACCAAGCGCAAGCGGGATGAAGAAGCTTTGGCAACAGAGAAACAGAGAATCGCCTCTATACTCCGAGGCACCAATGCGGGCACCTGGGAGTGGAATGTCCGGACCGGAGAGACCGTATTCAACGAACGATGGGCCGAGATCATCGGCTTCACCCTCGAAGAGATTTCCCCGGTGTCTATTGAAACCTGGACGAAATTTGCCCATCCCGATGATCTCAAAGTGTCAGACGAGTTATTGGAAAAACACTTTCATGGCGAATCAGAGTATTACGAGTGTGAAGCTCGTATGCGTCACAAGAATGGGAATTGGGTATGGGTGCTCGACCGAGGCAAAGTTGCGACGTGGACCAAAGACGGCAAACCCCTTCTGATATCCGGAACTCATCAAGACATCACCGAGCGCAAGCGGGTGGAAGAAGAATTGCAACGCGCCAAAGAAGCCGCGGATGCCGCTAACCTGGCCAAAAGCGAATTCCTCGCCAATATGAGTCATGAAATCCGCACCCCCATGAACGCGGTTGTCGGCATGAACCAGATGCTGATGCGAACGGAACTGAATGGCAGGCAGAAAGATTACGTCAATGAGGTTCACAACTCGTCCCGCCTGCTTCTCGGAATTATCAACGATATTCTGGATTTCTCCAAGATTGAGGCTGGCAAGCTGGAATTGGACCTGCACAATTTTCAGACAGATACACTGCTCGCTCAGATGAAATCCCTGTTTGGAACGGCTGCCGGAGACAAACACATTGATCTGTTTTTTCATGTGTCTCCCGATCTTCCCGACGCTCTGATTGGCGACTCTCTCCGTCTGGGGCAGGTGCTTGCCAATCTGTTGGGCAATGCCATAAAGTTTACGGAAGAAGGACTCGTCGAACTCTCCATTACCCGGGTAAGCGCATCTGAAGAATCGGCACATAATGATTCTCCGGAACCGGGCGTTTCAGAGCCGGGCAGTGAGGTCAGAGTCCGTTTTGAGGTGCGGGACACAGGCATCGGTCTGAGCGAGGAGCAGGCTGGCACACTGTTTCAGGCATTTTCCCAGGCCGACACGTCCACCACCCGAAAATACGGCGGCACCGGTTTGGGACTTGTCATCAGCAGCAGACTGACAGAACGCATGGGCGGCACTCTTGAGGTTGAATCCGCACCAGGAGAGGGCAGCACGTTTTTCTTCGAACTGAATCTTCCCGTGGGTGTGTCGAAGTTGTCAGAAACAGACTGGTCCGCACTGGATCTGCACAATGTGTTGGTGGCTGATGATCATCCCACGGCGCGCCGGATTCTTAGGGATATGCTGGAAAGCATGCAGGTTGTGGTGGAAGAGGCAGGGAGCGGAGCCGCAGCGATTGAAGCTGTAATTGCCGCTGACAAAGCCGGCAGACCCTTTGACCTCATTCTGCTGGACTGGAAAATGCCCGGAGAATTTGACGGCCCCGGTGTTGTCAGAAAGCTCGGTGAAATGCGGAATGCCAGTGAAGCGTACATGCGCCGCACATCGCTGTTTATCATCAGTGCCTACAGACAGGATGACCTTCCGGCTGACTGTCCCGCGTTTGACGCATTCCTTTCCAAGCCTGTCACCGCCTCGGATCTGTTTGATGCAATGTCCGAAGCCAAAGGCTGTGGACCAACGGTCTCAGCTGAGACGAACGAAATGGAAATTCCGGTACTGAAGGCTTACTCTGTTCTTCTCGTGGAAGACAACCGCCTGAATCAGAAGGTCGTCCTGAATATGCTTGAGGACACAGATATTGAAATTGTTATCGCCAACAACGGCAGAGAGGCATTGGAAACACTGAAAAAGCGACAGTTCGATCTGATCCTGATGGATCTGCAGATGCCGGTGATGGACGGATTCGAAGCGACCCGCCGCATTCGCAAGGATAATTCCGAACTGCCGATTATTGCCCTGTCCGCGGCTGCAATGGACGCTGATCGCAGGAAATCAAAAGAGGCCGGAGCAGATTATCATATTGCCAAGCCCATTGACTGCGGCGAACTCTACACTGTATTATGTCGTTACTTGAAGAGCGACAGGAAAAAGGCGCAATCCCGAACTCACGACTCGGTTTCAGCCTCGGCCCTCCCCGCATCTCTCAAGGGGTTTGATTTGCAAAAAGGGCTTAAATGCGCTAATAATAACGCTGATTTTTACCATAAGATGCTCTTTAATTTCAAGGAATTGCTGGATGGCAAATTTTCAGATATCATGGAAAACTTGGACAGGGATGATAAGGAGGACGCACACCGGAAAACACACACACTTATGGGACTGGCGGCCACCTTAGGAGCTGTTCATCTCGCTGAAGCGGCAAATACTGTTAATCAGGCTTTAAAGGATGGCGCAGAAATTACCGAAGAGATGCGCAAAAAATTGCGGCAGAACATGGCTGAGGTGAAAATCGGACTGGCGGACCTGCCCCCGCTGCCGGGCACCTGCATCGAGGCGGACCCGGAACAGGGCACAGCTGCCATGAAAGAGATACTCGGAATGCTGCGCAAAAACAGAATAGTTGACCAGAAGTTGCTGAAAACAGTGGTTTACCATCTCAGGGAAACTGTGGGAGGAAACAAACCGGATGAATTCGGCAGGCTTGCTGACACTTTTGAACATGATGCGGCGGTTGCCTTGTTATTGGAACTGGCCGCCAAAACAGGAGGAAAACTTTTATGAACACAATTGAATGCCAGAAAAAAAACAGTGTGCTCATTGTTGATGATCAGTCGGAAAATATCCATGCATTGGACAATATCATCAAAGAAGAATACGATACCCAGGCTGCGACCAGCGGAGTCAGAGCTTTGGAGATCGCTTCCGGAAACAATCCGCCGGATATGATCCTGCTGGATATTGTAATGCCTGAAATGGACGGATACGAGGTCTGCCGCAGGCTTAAAGCAGATGAGCAGACCCGTGACATTCCGGTGATCTTTGTGACTGCCAGAAATTCAGCCGAGGACGAGGAGTATGGTTTTAACCTCGGAGCTGCGGACTATATTTCCAAGCCTTTCCAACCTGCTGTTGTTCAGGTCAGAGTGAAAAGTCAGATGGAACGTAAACTGGCGGAGAAAAGACTGATCGAAGCGGCCCGCCTTCGTGAGGATGTGGAGCGCATCACCCGGCATGATCTCAAGACACCGTTGAACGCCATCATCGGTTTTCCACGGGTCATGATGATGGATGACAACATCTCTGCGGAGCAACTGAAGTATCTTGAAATGATTGAGGAGTCAGGTCTGATAATGCTGAACATGATCAACCTCTCCCTGGACATGTTCAGAATGGAGAGGGGGATGTATCAGTTTGAACCTGTCCCGGTGAATGTGCTGCAGGTGATCCGCAAAGTCGTGGATGACACAGAATCACTTGCGACGATGAATAATCTGTCCGTTGCGATTCTGATCAGCGGAGAACCCGCAGGCAGTGAGGAAAGTTTCTCAGTTCAGGGGGAAACACTGCTCTGCTACTCCATGCTGGCAAATCTGATCAAAAACGCTTTCGAGGCATCACCCGCAGGGGAGCGTATTACGGTTGAACTAACGGAAGAGGAGGAGATTTCTGTCATCAGCATTCATAACAGAGGCACTGTGTCCCAAGATGTCCGGGACAGATTTTTTGACAAATACGTCACATCCGGCAAGAAAACCGGCACGGGACTCGGGACCTATTCGGCCCGGCTGATTGCCGAGATCCATGGAGGAAGCATTCATGTCGAGACATCGGAGGAGAAGGGAACCACTGTGACAGTCCGGCTTCCGGGAAAGTTGCCGGTTGCAAAGGACAACCAGCGACCAGCACTGATACAGGAGATTTACAAACCCCCAGAGGTGCAGAGGCAAAGCGCGGGAAAACCTTCTCAGCACCTTTGTGAGATTTTTGAAGTGACACGTTTTTTCTGAGTGCCTGAAACAGTTTTACAGGGCCAGAAACCGGGCTGAAAATAACCAATGACCAATGACAAAAGGAGGCGACAACATGCAATACCCCTTACCTGAAATCATCGGAAATCCCGACCTCCTGGTTGGCCGGGAAAAAGAATTCGACCTTTTTGACAGATGGATCAGCCGGATACCGGACCGGCTCTCCAAGTCCAGGGCCATACTTGCCCGCCGCAAAAGCGGCAAGACCGCAATTGTACAGCGCATCTTCAACCGGCTGTGGAGTGAGAACGGGCAGGTGATCCCGTTTTATATCAATATACAGGAGCGCAACATCTGGCTTCCGGATTTTGCCGTGAACTATTACCGGACATTTGCGTCCCAGTATATCTCATTTCTGGAACGGGATGAGTCTCGTGTAAGAAATCTGATGACACTTGAGCAGATCAGAGAATACGGACTGGCCAAAGGCATCAGCCCGATGTCTGATGATGCTGATCTGCTTATAAAATATTATGAGAAGAGAACCGGGTTTGACATGATGTGGGATACCGCCGCCAGCGCGCCGAACCGCTATGCCCAGTTATACGATCAGCGTTTTCTGGTCATCATGGACGAGTTTCAGAACACAGGCGAATATGTTTACCGGGATCAGGAATGCAGAACCGGTCAGGACAAAACCATCCCCGGTACCTGGCACGACCTTTCCGAATCCAAATATGCGCCCATACTGGTCACCGGGTCATACATCGGCTGGCTGATCAACATCATTGACACATATCTGGAGGCCGGCAGGCTGAAGCGCACTTTTCTGAATCCGTATCTTTCGCCGGAGGACGGTCTGCAGGCGGTCTATAAATATGCCGAATCCTACAGGGAGCCGCTCACCAATGAGAGCGCCGTGCAGATCGCCCGGCTGTGCATGTCGGATCCGTTTTTTATCTCCTGCGTGATCGGGAGTGATTATGAGGAAAAGGATCTGACCGCTGAGGAGGGCGTTGTGGACACGGTCCATCATGAAATCACGTTCCGCAAATCGGAAATGCAGATGACCTGGGGCGAGTACATCGAACTGTCCCTGAAACGCATCAACACAGTCAACTCCAAGCACATTCTCCTGCATCTCAGCAGACATTCGGACCGGGAATGGACACCCCGCGAACTGAGGGATGAGCTGGGGCTGGACATCGGAGAGAAAGATATCCACAAACTTCTGAGAGTCATGGTGAGTGCGGATCTGATCTGTGAGGGCAATTCGGACATGCGTTACAGGGGACTCACGGACGGCACCCTGCACCTGATTCTGAGGAGCCGGTTCGAGGAGGAGATCGCCACTTATCAGCCGAATCTGAAGAAAACAGAGCTGTATCTGAAGAAGAATTTTCATGAGGAACTGGAAAAACTCAGGAAGGAGAAAAAATCCCTTCAGGGCATGATCAGCCATCTGACCGGAAAGATGGCCGAATACCAGCTGGCGACCGGGTTCAGGAGCAGAAAGCGGTTTTCCCCGTCCAGGTATTTTTCAGATGTCAGAGATGACACGAGGCTGAATGTCACGGATGTGAGGATGCGGGTAAAATTTCAGAGACCTGACGGCAGGGAGATGGAAATGGACGTGCTCGCGGAATCGGACTGCGGCAGGGTGCTGGCGGTCGAGGTCAAAAAGACCAGAGCCCCGACCGGTCTGACACTGACAAAGGACTTTATGGAGAAACTCGGAGTTTATGCGGCACAGCATCCGGGGAGAAAGATGCTTCCGGCGTTTTTCTCCACAGGCGGGTTCACACACGAGGCGTTGGAATTCTGCCGGGAAAACGGCATTGCGACAGCGCGGGAAATCAGCGTG
>JAOZLU010000280.1 GCA_029934695.1 Desulfobacterales bacterium
CACTGCCCACGCCGAGGGCCTTCAGGGTTCCCTGTGTCCCGTCAGCCGGACTGAAACGGACCTTCGTGCTTATCATCTCAAAGGGATATATAATGCTCGAATCCGGGCTGACCTCCGGCTTAAATCTCACCACATCTGTGTCGCTGAGACGGATCACGATGAGATGACCGTCTCATTCCCAGTGTCCGTGATATCCGGGCGGTGAACCGCCGTGACCCGTCCGATGTCGTCGTAATCGTAGGTGAAAACATTCTCCTCCGGATCGGTCACGGAGGCGAGATTCCCCCGGGTGTCGTAGGCGAAAACGCTCTGCCGTGTGCCGGTCGTGACTGTCTCCGGACGTCTCTTTGTGTCATAGCAGGATTCCGTTTCCTTACGAAGCTGAAAAGCCTGCAATACGCTTTTCCTCCCATATCGCCCTTTTTGGCCCCGAAAAGAGCGATACAGGCCCTGTTTAAAGCCAAAATCAACAAACAATTTTTAATATTAAGCACTTATCACGACCCGACCTCGTACACCCGAACCTCGTACGCTCGAACCTTCAGCAGCCCTGTCCTTATTTTTTGAATAAAATATTACGTTCGGACAAAGCTGTTTCAATTTTTTTCTGTGTCGAAGGATCCTCATTATTAAAATAAAATCTCAGTCCTTCATCCGATGACATACGAATATAAATATTTACAGAAGATTCACTCTGAATTTCCCTGGCATTTGTCAGTTCGTTCCTGTCCAATCGGATAAAGCCGACATTTGAAAAAGGAAGTTTCATGCTTATCTCGGTTAAGATATACAGAGTGAGAACAAAGCAGACAATCTGAATAAATCTGATTATTCTTTCAAACCCTTTTCCGAGTGATTTTTCCGAGCTGATCTTACGATTTATCCGGAAAAACACCATAATCAGAAAAAACGGGACAAACCCTGAAAACAGCAGCAGAACCGTATATGACTCATGCCCGGTATGTCTCAGCAGATCAATCTGCGGAGCTGACAAGTCAAAATATATCCAGGGAAAAATAATCAGAACGTAAAAAATAATCAGACCCTTCCCGGAAAAACTGAACGATTTCATAAGTCTAACCTGACAATCAACAAATCAGGAGGATCAGAAACTCACTGATAAATTTGTCCGAGTCCGCAGTTTCGCCTTCGGCGATCTGTTCCGAAGTCTGTGTATCCGAACAGAGGATGCCTGAAGGCGAAAACGCAGATCACTGATTCAGCATATTTATTTATTCATCCATGCCGATCATGTCATTCATCCAATCAATACAATTGTGTCGGATCCAGGAATAATCAGGCGGGTCTGAAAAGCTTTCCACTATCTTTTCATATGTCGTCTGATCCAGCCAGTCAAAGTCATATATCACCTGAGGGTCCGAACACGCCCGCGGAGCATCCGTTGTTTCCCAGCGGACCACACCTTCGACGCTGCCTCCGAGCAGCCATCTGAGAATGTCGGCAAAATCTGAGAAATCGTCCGGTCCGAAACTCCATTGTCCTGTCAGAGAAGTATCTGCATTTTCTATTCTGACAGAAGGATGAGGACCGCACCGGATTATACTGACCTTCCGTCCGTCATGATCAATGAAACCGACAGGATTGTTCAGGCAATACCCATACAGATCAGTGTCCCCGCCTGCAAAGAGAATCGGGTCCTTCGCTGTCCATCGCCCTGTCTCCGGATCGTAGTCACGGTAGCCGAATCTTACAAGGCCGGTGTCTTTGTCACACAGGCCGCCAGCGAAGCCGAAGGGCACTGCGAACGAGGCATCGCTGTCAGAGAGGATGTTCCCGAAAGTATCATACTCAATCCTTTTTACCACAGTTCCCGATGCATCCGCAACAACTTTCAGCGTGCCGACCTGATCATATCCGAGATAGTACGTCACCCCGTCCTTCGTCATGGCGAGAGGCATCCGTGCATCCGCATACTCAAAGCGCATCTTCAGCGTCTCGTCGGCATTATAGACCGCCAGCAGCCGTGTCAGTCCCTGCCACAGATATTTCTCGGTGACAGTGCCGTTCACCTTCTTCGCAATGCGCCTGCCGAGCGGGTCATGCACATATTCGATCACTTTGCCGTCAGGCAGCTCAACCCGAAGCAGCTCGCCACGGGAAGAGTAGGCATACTCCGTCATGTCCGAACCGTCGGTCTTCTTTTTCAGGAACCCGTCGTCGTCCCCGACGGTGACAAGGCGGTCCTCGTCGTCATAAGTGAGGCTCCTGCCGGCGATCCCCCTCGGCACACCCATGTTTTTATCAGATTATCCGCTTTCCTCCTCTCTCTCCCCGACCGGATAGGAAGTAATCTCCATATCAATTTCCGGCCATAATTCGCTAATAAGCCTTAGACAGTCTCCGGAAAGATTTACCGAACAAGTATAAGTATCATAAAAGACAGCTATGTCAAGATAGATATCCCTGAACAACTCTTTGTTATCTGCCAACAAGCTGTGAGACGTGACAGATGTGATGAATTTTATCTGATCCGAAAGCGACTCATTCTTATCTGAAAGAGCCTCCAGCCTCCACAATAGCCCGGTGTCCGTTTCCCGACTGCTCAGTTGCAAATCTTTTTTTACAAAAAGCTCTGTCAACTGATCCTTCCTTATTGAAGAAGAAGTGATAAAAATCAGAGATATGTCATATTCTTTCAAAATTATTCCCCCTCCGGATCTTCACATAGCTGAAGGCGGATCCTCCAATACCCTCAGTTCTGACAAATTCATCATCACTGTCCAACCTGTCTTCCCATTCTCTTAATTTGCCTTTCATGTCGTTGCCTCATATTGTATGTCTATAAATAAAAATAAGAAATTTTATGATTATAACGCCTTTTACGGAGTTCGTGTCAGGAATGTGAGAATCGGCAGCATTCCCGTCATTCTTAACCAGGAAGCCCCGATCGGAGAGGAGGGGAGAATGAAAAATAATGGCCCCGATCCGGTCACATTGGAATTCGGACCGAATCAGTGCCATTTTTCAGTTGAAAATTTTTTCCCATAGCTCTCTGCCTCTGACTCATATGCCAGTCTGCAACATATGCCTTTCAGAATCAGTCGCTCTGATCAGGTGCGTTTTCGACAATATCTCCAAGCAGTTCCGCACATTCCTGGGGGTACCTTGCACAATAGGCATCCACAGTCGTGCAACCACCGATTCCTACCTTGAATTTCCCCTTTTTCCTTTTCTTTTTCTTATCAGGTCCCGGCTTGCCCAAGTCCATCCATTCTTTGTAGAGTTCCTCTGCCTCCTCTTTGGTAGCATCCGGATCACCTTTTTCTTTCACATTCCTATGATACCAATTCCAAAATTTCTTAGGCAATCCGTAATGTTTGTCTTTCGGATTTAATCCATCTGAATCAGACCAGTTAACCGGATCATTCACACAATATCCGTAAAGGTCAGTATCCCCGCCTGCAAAGAGAATCGGGTCTTTCGCTGTCCACCGGCCAGTTTCCGGATCATAGTCACGATAGCCGAAGCGCACAAGGCCGGTGTCTCTGTCATGCAGGCCGCCTGCGAAGCCGAAAGGCACTGCGAAGGAATCATCACTGTCGGAAATGATGTTCCCGAAGGCATCATATTCAATCCTCTTTACCACATTTCCTGATGCGTCCGCAACAACTTTCAGCGTGCCGACCTGATCATATCCGAGATAATACGTCTCAAGGCCCTTTGTCATGGCAACGGGCATCCGTGCATCCGCATACTCGAATCGCATTTTCAGCGTGTCGTCGGCGTTGTACACAGCCAGCAGCCGTGTAAGCCCCTGCCACAGATATTTCTCGGTAATAACGCCGTCAACCTTTTTGGCAATGCGCCTGCCGAGCGGGTCATGCATATATTCATCGTATGAGTGCAGGTCGGCCCAATTGGCTGCCATCAGCTATTCCGTGATCAGATCGTTTTCCGGGCGTTAAAAAACCGACGTAATAATAAAAAAAGCAATTTCGCTACAGGTTTAAAAGGTCCGAAAGAGGGATATACATATTTCAGTGCATTGTTTTCAGCAGATTTTTCCTTATCTGATCTGCCGTCGTTCCTTTTTACATGATGATCTATTTCATGGCCTAATGCAAGACCTGTCGAAAGATAGGGAAAGATATAGGTTTTTTTTAATAACCATGGTTGCCATCCTATTATGTCCTCTGCAAAAAGTTCAATTTTCCGATCTTTTTTGTAATAACACCCGAAAGCCATGTTGTCCGGGTCTCTGCCTGATATCCGAATTTCTCTGAGCCCTCTGAGAGTGTCCGGAGGAACATACTTTATTATCCTCCTGACAATTTTTTCCAAGTTCACGCCGCATTCCCCATAACATTCTGTTATTTCGGGCAGCGTATCAGCATCTTTATCTTCCTTAGAAAGCATTTGTCTCATTTTTCAGTTATGTCTGTGCAATTCTGCGGAAGCGGGGCCGCACAGCCTTCGGGCAGGAACCCCGATTCCGCAGGAACGGCATGATTTGTTTTATGGCAGGCCCAAACCAAAGAGAAACCTTCTTATGTTCCGGCTCCGCCCCCTGAAGCCGCTGCGGCGGCTATTTTGCCTGCATACCATCTGAATTTTTGCCAACTGCTCATTTTATCCCAGTTTGAAGGCTTCTTCCAAAAATCTTTATCCTTGTGGGGATCTCCGCTGGGTGGTTCCCAACCTGGCATTCCGGGGGCATCCCGCAAAGGTCCGGGTCTGCATGGAGAAGGCTTCCAAACTTTCGGGTCTCTGCCCCTCCGTCTTGCCTCGGAATAAATATCTTCAGCTACCTGGCCCAGCATATAAGCCATAGTCAGATCAGCTAATGCCATAGCAGCAGTATATGCACCCGGAGCAACAACCAGAAAGTAAAAAGTTCCTTCAGGATCAATAAAATTCGCCGGATCATTCACACAGTACCCGTAAAGATCAGTGTCCCCGCCTGCGAACAGAATCGGGTCTTTCGCTGTCCACCTTGCCAGTTGCCGGATCGTAATCCCTGTATCCGAATCTTACAAGACCGGTATCTTTGTCATGCAGGCCGCCTGCGAACCCGAAAGGCACTGCAAACAACGGATTGCTGTCGGAAATGATGTTCCCGAAAGCGTCATACTCAATCGTCTTTACCACAGCTCCCGATGCGTCCGCAACAGCTTTCAGCGTGCCGACCTGATCATAGCCGAGATAATACGTCACCCCGTCCTTTGTCATGGCAACGGGCATCCGTGCATCCGCATACTCGAAGCGCATTCTCAGCGTGTCATCGGCATTGTACACAGCAAGCAGCCGTGTCAGCCCCTGCCACAGATACTTTTCGGTGATGACGTCGTTCACTTTTTTGGCAATGCGCCTGCCCAGCGGGTCATGCACATATTCGATCACCGCCCCGTCAGGCAGCCTGCAACCGAATTACAAAAGGAACAGTTTAATAAACAGTTTTGTAATATGATAGCCCAGAAAACCCGATACAGCAAGCCAGGCGACTGCTGAAAAATATACAGCGTATAATGTAAGCTGCATCCGTAATTCCAGTTCTTCCTGCTGCTCAAGATGCGGGCCCATATGCTGAAGCACAGTTTCTCCCGCCGCCCTGATAATCCAGATACAGATAACGCCTACCGCCAATCCTTCAGCCAGGGCTGCCAGTAAACAGAAATTCCCCAATTTCGCACCTTTCGCCGCAACGTATGCATTTCCCAGCGCCACTCCTCCGGACATGAGAGTCAGCAAATCCCACATACTGACTTCTCCCTGCCTTTTAATATCCTTATATTTCGGCTTTTCCGTCTGAGGATTCATCGCTGTTCCCCACACGGAGAAAACTGAGTGTCAACTGATACGCCGGCACCGATTATTCCGACTGAAAGACCCGCACTCCCCGGGTTTGTTCCGGTTCCGAACCATTTCCCGACAGTTCCGAGTCCGGGCTTATATCGCTGCCCCCAGTCAGATTTCATACTCCATGGCGGACTCTTCACGCCGTTGATACCTTCAGCCACCGGGCGTCCGAGGGCACCTCCGGCAGCAAATCCTCCTGCCAATGATCCGGCGATGGAAGCAATCTGATCCCAGTTGCCATCTCTGATAGCAACCCCGGTATCAATTCCAATGGCAATGGCGCTGACAGCCGCTACGGCTCCCAGTGCCGCTGTGGCAGCTGCAACCGGCACACCGACGGAAACAGCACCGACCGCAACACCGCTGACCACAGCGGCACCAACTGCGCCCCTCACCGCACCTTCGACAAAACTCTGGGCAGCAGATTGAAAACTTAATCCGTTCGTATCTGTGAAATTAATTGGATCATTCAGGACATATCCATAGAGATCAGTGTCCCCGCCCGCGAATCCTATTGGATCTTTCGCCGTCCAGCGTCCCGTCTCCGGGTCGTAGTCTCTGTAACCGAATCTCACAAGTTCGGTGTCTCTGTCATGCAGGCCGCCTGCGAACCCGAAAGGCACTGCGAATGCAGGATCGCTGTCGCTGAGGATGTTCCCGAAGGAATCATACTCAATGCTCCTTATCACATTTCCCGATGCATCCGCAACAGCTTTCAGCGTACCGATCTGATCATAGGCGAGGTAATACGTCGCCCCGGCTTTTGTCATGGCGACAGGCATCCGTGCATCCGCATACTCAAACCGCATTCTCAGGGTGTCATCGGCATTGTACACAGCGAGTAGCCGTGTCAGTCCCTGCCACAGATACTTCTCAGTGACAGTGCCGTCAACCTTCTTGGCAATGCGCCTGCCGAGCGGGTCATGCACATATTCGATCACGGTACTGTCAGGCAGTGTCACACTCAGCAGCTCGCCCCGGAAGGAGTAATCATAACTCGTAACCTGCGTTCCCTCTGTTTTGCTGATGAGAAACCCGTCCATATCATGCTGATAATCCGTGTCTCCGGCTTCGAGCAGGTTGTCCTCGTCGTTGTACCTCAGCGATCTGCCGACGCCGTATCTTTCCTCATAAGTACGGATGCCGTAAGGCCGTGTGTCATATTGATAACTCTCGGCCACGGCTCCGTCCCTCGTGACGGTCAGCAGGGGGGGTACGGGGGTCGGGCCACGATAACATATTGAAAAATAAATGAAACAGGCTCAAAAATAGGCGTTTTCAGGGCTCTTTTTGGCATCAGAAAGAGCATTATAGGATTCTGAGTTTTTTCTATATCGCCCTTTTTGGCCCCGAGAAGAGCGATATAGGCCCTTTTTGAGGCTAAAATAAGCATGTGATTCTTTTAATATCAATAAGTTGATGCGGCCCGACCCCGTACACCGCCCGCAGTCCTCACTGCGCCTGTTCCTCAGTCCACTCAAACCGCGCATCTGTGGCAGACACATAAATAAAGGCATTCCATTGTCGGATAAAAAGCCAGTGAACAGACACTTCTTCGGACAGCGGTTCAGGCAGTCGGACTGACGGAGCCTTTTTTAAAGAGCCTACCGTACCCGCATCAATCGTCAGTTTCGTATCACACCAAGGATATCCCGGATCAGGTGCTTCGATTATACAATATCGAAGGCCGCCCAGTTTAAGTTGTCCTTTGCGATAAACCTCCCGCAGTTCCTTACTTTCGGAATCAATATCTCCGATCCAGACTTTCATCTCAAAAATAGCCTCATGTCTGTCATAGTCAATAAAAATATTTTGCAGCAGAGCATCATGAAAACCGTTCGGAAGTTCTCTTTCTATATCTTCAATTTTCATACAGCAACCTTAAAAAAGTTGGGCATCAGAAAGTTCCGCAGTGCGGCACAGGAACTTTCTGATGCTGTCCGGTTCAGGTTCAGGGAATCGGAATCGGAATCGGCCCAGGCATGGGCAGCGGCAGAGGCAAAGGTGTCGGTCCGCGGGGTCTGACATTTCTCTGCATAAAATCGTTGATCCTTCTCAGCACATCCACCAATCTTTCCAGAAAAGTTCTTCTCGCAGTTTCATCTTCCGGACACTCTCCGTCCGGGATTTCATCTCCGCCGAGCAGATGATCATCCCCCATATTGTAATGCCAATGGTCTATGCCTCTGTAGCCGGGAAGCCCGGGACGCCCGAAATGAAAATCCAGAACAGCCCCTGACGGATGTCTGAGTCGTAATCCGTTAGGATCCCCATGCGAAGGATCAGTTTCCCAACACCAGGGAAGGCCGGACGGATCAGGCGGTAAAACCATAAGGCCGATATTGTCCGTCCAATTCACCGGATCGTTTACACAATACCCATAGAGATCAGTATCCCCGCCTGCAAAAAGAATCGGGTCTTTGGCGGTCCACCTTCCTGTTTCCGGGTCATAATCACGGTAGCCG
The DNA here is from genome assembly GCA_029934695.1 of Desulfobacterales bacterium. Lineage (GTDB taxonomy): Bacteria > Desulfobacterota > Desulfobacteria > Desulfobacterales > 4be13 > JAOZLU01. The sequence continues at coordinate 8,283 of JAOZLU010000280.1, forward strand.
AATCTTACGAGTCCGGTGTCTCTGTCATGCAGGCCGCCTGCGAACCCGAAAGGCACTGCAAACAAGGGATTCGTCTCGTCGAGAATGTTCCCGAAGGCATCATATTCAATCCTCTTTATCACACTTCCGGAGGCATCCGCAACAGCTTTCAGCGTGCCGATCTGATCATATCCGAGGTAATACGTCGCACCGTCTTTGGTCATGGCGACGGGCATCCGTGCGTCTGCATACTCAAAGCGCATCCTCAGCGTGTCATCGGCATTGTACACAGCAAGCAGCCGTGTCAGCCCCTGCCACAGATACTTCTCGACGACAATGTTGTCAACTTTTTTGGCAATGCGCCTGCCGAGCGGGTCATGCACATACTCAATGACCCTGCCGTCAGGCAGATCAACCCG
>JAOZLU010000281.1 GCA_029934695.1 Desulfobacterales bacterium
GACAGTGCGCTTTAGCGTACTTTGGCTATCAGCCGGGGGATTTATCCCTCGGCTTTTCCAAAGACCTTCTAAACGACAAACAGAAATGCGAGCAAGCAATGAGAATCATATCATTAAATTATTATGACCAGTCATGCAAATGGCGATTAGAGTCAACGTCATTCAAAAGACTGACGCTGCTGGTAGGTGCGTCAGGTGTGGGCAAGACTCAGATCCTGAATTCCATCCTCAGTCTGAAAAATATCAGCAGGGGCATTTCAATCAACGGAGTGAAATGGAAGATCAGGTTTTCAACTTTTGACCAGAAGGATATATATCTCTGGAAAGGCGAGTTTGAAAACCGTCCTGTCAGGGTTGAAAAAATGTGGCCCGACGCACTCTTGAAAGAGGATGAGAATAAGGAGCCTCCAAAAATCATAAGTGAAAAAATATACCTGAATGATTCGCTGATAGTTGACAGGAATCAGGACAGAATTATATTCAAGGACGAAAAAACCGTAAAACTTCCCCAGGAGCAGAGTGTTATTCATTTGTTGAAGGAGGAGGATCACATATCGGATGTCCATCGGAGTTTTCAGAAGATATTACTTCATCATCAGCCAGAGTTTGGGCCTTTCTTCCCAGCCGCGACACCTGTAAGCCCTGACAAGCACCAAAATATTGAGGAAATACAGGAGAGTGATGAAAGCCCGAGGACGAAACTGTATCTGGCCTCTCTGAATGCAAAAGATGTCTTTGAGCGCATAAGGCAGAGGTTCACAGATATGTTTCCGTTTGTTGAGGATCTGAAGACAGAACCGATGAGCGAACCCTTTTTTATGAGAGGCGTTCCGTCCGTTCAGATAAGGGAAAGAGGGGTTGACAAATGGATAAAAGAAGGTCAGATTTCTTCCGGAATGCATCGGACTCTGTTGCATATAAGCGAGCTTTATCTGTGTACCAAGGGTACCGTCATTCTTGTGGATGAGTTTGAAAACAGCCTGGGAATCAACTGCATTGACGAACTCACCAATGTCCTGCTTGCCCACGAGAGGGAACTGCAGTTCATCATTACCAGCCATCATCCTTATGTCATCAACAACATCAGTTCCTCGAACTGGAAGCTGATCACCAGAAAGGCAGGTGTTGTAACGGCCCGGGACGCGGGTGATTTCAACTTGGGCAAATCAAGGCATGAGGCGTTTACCCGGCTGATCAATCTTGATGAATATTCAGAGGGAATAGAAGCATGAACCTGTATTTTTTGGTGGAAGGCGTTACTGAGAGGAAATTATATCCCAGATGGCTGGAATATCTGCTGCCGTCACTGACCCGAATATTTTCTCCTGATGAGGCAGGTGAAAACAGCTATTATCTGATAAGTGGCGGCGGTTTTCCGAGTTTGCTTGACAGCCATCTGACAAACTCAGTTCGGGATATAACCGATTCAGGCAATTATGATTATTTCATCATCGCCCTGGATGCCGATGATATAGCGGTTCATGACAAAATCGAAGAGGTAACTGCCAGAATAGCTCATGAAAGCATGAGTCTGGGACGCTGTGAGTTGAAAGTAGTCGTGCAGAATCGGTGCATCGAAACATGGCTTTTGGGAAACAGAATTGTTTTTTCACGCAATCCGACTACAGAAGCATTGATTCAATGTATCCGCTTTTATAATGTCTTTGATAATGACCCGGAACTCATGTTCAAACCAGTTGCTTTTGAAGAATCTGTCGCCTCTTTTCATTATGAATATCTGCGCCTTATGCTGACGGAACGAAATATCAGGTACTCCAAGAAGTATCCCAAAGACACATTGGAACCTTATTATATTGAACAATTGAAGAATCGTCTGAGGCAAACATCGGAACATCTGAACTCATTACAGGATTTCTTTGATTTTTGCACATCAGTCAGGCAGCGCATAGAAGAAAATGCCTGATCCGTAGCCACGCCGTGTAGTTCACATATTGGTTTGGCATGGATTCTTCGTTCCTTTGTGTGAGATATAAAATCATGGAAAACTTTTGGTCAGGTATTTATCAAATCGATGAGTAAAGGAGACAATAAATGAAATCAAAAAACAACATTCCCTTATGGATTTCTCTGGTGATGCTTTTGTCCGTATTCATTCCGACCCAAGTATTTGCTTCTCCGGATGCCTATGAGCCGAATAACACCATCAAAAATGCAAAACCGATTTTGCTCCATGATTCGAGGCCGGAGTTTGCTGATTTAGGGTATGACTGGACCCAATCCCGCAATTTTTATCATGTAGGAGATGAGGACTGGGTGAAATTCTATGCGTTCAGAGATCAGATTTATACGGTTAAGGTAAAAGCCCCCGGGCCCGGATGCAATGCGATCATCGGCATTTACGACAACGCCGGCCATGCCTGATCCGCTCTCTTTTGAAATAAGGCTGAAAGGCGACATCAGCGGCGACGACACCGTGACCCTGGCCGATGCCCTGATTGCCTTGGAAACAGTAGCAGGAAGCAACTTGCACGGCATGATCCGGGAGGATTATGTCTTATCGGGAGTTGATTGCCAAGCTGAGGTAGCCCCCGGAGTCATATCAGCAAGGTGCTGAATTGCAGAAAAGGTGTCAGCGCTGACTTTGCGCTGCGTCTGTCCAAACTGTTCAGAACATCCCCGGAACTGTGGCTGAACGGCCAGACAGCCTGGGATGTGTGGCATCTGACACACGGAGAAACTGCCTGCGAATTCGAGGCGATTGAACCGGTTCGTTTTGTTGCCTGAGCGGACAAATCTGACAACTGCGAATAGCCCGGCAATTCATTGCCGGGCATCTTCAGCGATTGATATATTTTTTCAGGTTTCGGTAAAAATTCTGATGGGAGCCGACTGAACAGAGGCAAAGCGTGTCTCCTGTAACCTCATAAGTCAGAAGGAACTGTGTGTTCAGAGACTTGAATTTATACACCCGGATATTGCCCAGGTCGCCGACCTTCAGTTTTCCGGACTCAGGCGATCCAGCTATTTTGCGGACAGCGCTGTCCAGATCGCTGATCTGTTTTTTTTGCAGACGTTTTTTCTGTCTGGCAAACACGGGAGCCTGGATGATTCTCCTTATTTCGGTCATTCGCCCTCACCGAAAATGTACGGGGTTCCCAGACCGGCTTTTATCTGCTCTTTCCCTTTCAGAATGTCCAGAATGAACGGGAAGGGGATATCCGGGTTTTCCTCGGCAAGCCGGCCGATTTTTGCCCAATATTCGATCTGCCCGGCAACAGTGCGCCTGAAAATTTCAGAACTGGTTCTGGCCTGTATGACAAGATCATCTGATATATTTATGGCTGTTGGCATGTGAGCCTCCTTGATGTTTCCGAATTTTGTGTTAAAATAACATAGGAAACTGAAAAATGCAACCGGAAATTTTTAACAACTGAAAACAGCCCATCTACACGGATTGGGGATAAGAAAGGATTTTTTGTCTCGTAGGGACACCCATCTACACGGATTGGGGATAAGAAAGGATTTTTTGTTCCGCAGGGACAACTGAGAATAGCCCGGGAATTTATTGCCGGAAATTTCCCGAATGACACATATTGATGATAAGCCGGAGGAAATAATGCAATTACAGGAGAACACACTGACAAAAATAAAAAGGTTTGAACACCTTTTTCAAAGCGGACACAAAAGCGTTCTGATAGACATCACTCTCAATAAACTGGCTGAGATTGAACTGGCTGAACTGAGAAAGAATCTTCGGGAACTGAAGCTGAGAATCAGCCAGTTTGAGAAACAGTACGGCATGTCTTCCCGGGAGTTTTCAGAGAGATTCGATGCCGGCGAACTCGGAGACACTGCCGATTTCATTGAGTGGTTCGCTTACGCTGACATGAAGGCTGAAGTTGCCGGAAAGATTAACATTCTGTCCCAAAAGGAGAGCTGATGGACGCACAAAGTTATCTGAAAGCAGTGAAGCGAAGACAATGTTTTTCCTTCACAACTGTTAAATATCATTGACATTATCAGGATTATTGAGCAGGAACTCGAATAACCGGGCGGCAATTCATTGTTGGGATCGAATTTACCATAATTTGCCCTGTCCGGCGAGGATTTCTATGGCCAGGATGCGAATTACACCATCAACCCCCGCTCTTACACCAAGCTGGATGGTGATTTGAATATTTCTTTGAAATTGAAATCCATTTCCCCGAATTGGAGTGAGATAGGGGAAAATTTGGAAGTGACTGCGTTCATCTGCGGTTTGCAGGAATCAGTCTTATGCAACCACAAAATCCGTTAGAATCAGCCATATTCCTGAGAATGTCAAATTTCCTTTCCACCTCCAAGTCTCTCAGGGTGTCAAGCCCCATCAGTTCCACAAACACCCTGTCCGCAGGAAGTCCGTAAGCACCGTCTGTCTCATTCCCATCCATGACCGTTATAATCAGAATACTTTCACATGCAGGATTGAAGATATACCCATTCTTTTATTTTTTCAACAGAATTTTTCAGGTCTGAAAATAATTTCAGGAAAATGAGAAAGACGGGCAGATAAAAAAAGTCCCGCATGGATGTCTGAGAACCCAATTTTTTTCAAAAGAATTTAAAAAAAGTTGCAAATTTAAATGCCTTGGCATGATTATTGCCCTTAAATACCAAAAATTGTCACTTTTACCAAAAATTGTCACTGCTTTTACCAAAAATTGTCACTTTTGAACTGCAATAAAAAACAGTCATTTTATTGTCAAAAAAAATATTTTATATAAATACAGCATAATAAAATTGATATTTTAATTGTTATGAAAAGCATGGCATACTACTTGCATCTATAATATTCCAAGCATCAGAATAAAATTTATTCTGATTATAACGCTTTTGGGGGAGGCCTGAAATCAGTCCTGCATCGCACCTTTTTAACCACAGAGGACGCAAAGGGGGCACAGAGGGGCACAAAGCTTAAACCTGCACGTTCCCGGATCTGTCTGAGGGCAGGTGCGGGAGCCTCATTATAATCAGAAAAACTCTGTGGTTCTCTGTGCCTCCTCTGTGGTTTTTACGGTCACGTCAGTGGTTCAGGCCCGAGGCTCCCCTTAATCCGTCATAATCAAAATTTATTGTATATGAACACGACAAAATAAAATATAAGGAGGTGAACATGCTTCTGAATCGTTATGCCATTTTTAGCATTTTGATTTCAACAAGCGTCTGTATTATTGCGATTTTACTTCCGGAAAATCCCATACCGTCATTTTTTCATAATGAAAATGGTCTTCTATGGCTCACAGCCTCATTGACTGCTGCCAATATGCTCATATTGACATCGTTTTTCTGCAAAGGAACTTTGAATTGCAGAATGATCCTGCTCAATCTGATCCAACTGACAGTCTTTTGCCAACTTCAAATTCAGATATTCGATCTTCCTTCTCACGATGGTTCCTCCCCTCTGACAAATCACTACGAATTTGTCACTTTTCATATTATGAACGGATTCGATTTGGCGGATGTTATGACCGAAAACCTCTTTGCTTTCCACAAATCCGGGTTCCAAAATGCGTCAGCAGCAATTGCTGGTTTCAGCATGTCTTTCATGGCCGGCATTTTCTGCCTCGGAATCCTTTTCAAATGCATCCGTCATCTTTCAAAAATTGAAAAAATTGAGGCCATAAAAAAACGAATATGTCCGGGAGTGCTGATCGCGTCACTGACGATGATTTTCATCGCAATATGGCTAAACCGGAATATAACTCATTGCCATTTATGGTTTTTCGATGAAATCCTCCGAGTTCTGGATTTCGGTGACGTTTTTCAGATTTTCGGATGGTGTCTTCAAACGGAGACGAGTTCTCAGATAGCCGGAATACTCTTCCGAGTGGGAATTTTCATCGGATTCGTCTCGGCAGGCTATCGTTATCTCTATCTGCCCGCTCTCGAAGAGGTGCTCATGGACAGAATCGAGGAATTGATGGAGATTGCCACCTCATCTCATCCGCCAAAAAAACGGTTGGAAGCCATCAGGGAACTGCGATCTTACGGAGAGATTGCGGAATCGGCGATTCCGGAACTTGTCAGACTGTTGGAAAGCCATCATAAGGAGCTCAGAAAGGCTGCTGCGGATGCACTGAAGGTAATCAATCCCAAATGGGCGGGGACAAAAGCCGCACAGGAAGCTTTGCCCAAGTTTCTGGACAGACTGAGAAGAGCGGACACACTGACCCGAATCGCTGTGGCGGAAGCCATCGGAGAATTCGGGCAGTATGCCAGAGAAGCTGTCCCTGTGCTTACAGATATCTCCGTCAATGAAGACGAAGATAAAAAAGTCCGTGATGCCGTGTTTCAGGCGTTGGTGAAAATCGGACGGACAGCCGTTTCCGACCTCATTAAGACAATGGACAGCAGGAACAAAGATGAAAAGGCTCGGGAGGAAGCCGCTCGGATATTCGCCAGAATCGGAACTGAGCATCCGAATATCGTAGTTCACCATGCTGTAAAATTACTGAAAAGCGATGATGAATATACCCGTAATTTGGCATGTGATGTTCTGAAAGACCTGGGACCGGATGCTGTCTCCAGCCTTGTTGGGATGCTGAGGCGAAGAATTCTTCCAAAACTCGTTATCGCTGCATTCAGAAAAATCAGGCCCGTGGTCATTGCACCCCACCTTCTGGAACTCCTGAAGACGGATAAATTGCTCAGGAAACCAATCATTCATGTCCTCACGAAAATGGTGCCTCAGAACAGCTCTGCTGAGGAGGATTCAAGTCTGCTCAAAGCAGTGGCCAATTTTATCAAAACCCTGAAACACGAAGACAGCATGCGCCGAGCATCGGCTGCCAGCGCCTTGGGGAAAATCGGATATTCGGCTCGGAAGGCCATTCCTGATTTGGCAAAAGCTCTGTGTGATGACAGCGGGGAAGTCCGAACCGCAGCCAAAGAGGCTTTGACGAAAATTGTTCTTCCGCCATTTTCCATTTCCGATCTCATAAAAAAACTGGCCGAAGGCGAAGATGAGGAGCGTAGTGATGCTGCTAAAGAATTAGGAGAAATTGGAATTGGGGCCGAAAAAGCAATTCCTTTATTAGTGATGATGCTGAGTGAGGCAGAGCAGACACTTCGCTATGAGGCTGGTCGCACACTGAAAAGAATTGATCCGCAGTGGCGCAGGCATAAACGTCTTGAGGATATGATTCCTTATTTCATAAAAAAAATGGGAGGTTTGATGTCGAATTCCCGTTGCCATAAGCCTCGTGAGGCCCTGAAGGAAATAGGAGATGCGGCGATCCTCCATTTGGTGAAGGCACGAATACATGAAAACAACGATATAGCCAGAAATGCTGCCGAATTTATCGAGGCTCATCATCCGGATTGGCGTAAAAGTCAGGAGGCTGTCGAGGCAATCCCCTGTCTTATGCAAGGACTGGAAAATGATCGGTGGTACACCCGCCGTGCCGCGGCCGAAGTTTTGGGAGAAATCGGATGGCATGCGAAAGCAGCTCTCCCGCTTCTGGTCTTGGCTCTGGCTGACAGAAACGAAGCCGTCAGACGTGCGGCCAAAAAAGCAATTTCCGAAACTGTTCTGAGGCGCAAAAAATAATCTGGTCAGTAAATCAAGCCGCTATGGAGTGCAAAAATGGCAGCCCCTAGGCGAAATTTTTGCTTTTTTTTCTTTCTCCAGTTCCCTGACGGAACCGGCCAGGACAAGAGCGGGAACGGAGTGCGAAAATGGCAACCCTGCGAAAATTCCGCCTGACGGCTCCATTTCCGCACTCCCTTTTTGTCTTGCTTGGCATTTTATATTTCGGACAGGCTTCTGTAAGCTTCAAACATCGTGTCGGCCGGTTCATACAAACCGGCTTTCAGGTATAATGAAATCAGATCGGCTGTGATGTGCCTTGCCTGGTCCCCATTTTTTTCAGCGGCTTCCAACTGTTTTTCAAGCAGGGCTGTCTTCAGTTTCAGGTGTCCGTAATCTCCCGGGGCTTCATCATCGGTATGAAACTTTTCCAATCTTTTGTCGGAAAAGCGGAGGACGCTCCTGTCCCTTCTTAAAAAAAGGTCCGGGGCCTGGTTGGCAAACAGCGGGATATTCTTTTCAGATAACCAGAATACCATCGGCACACCCAGATCAGTAAGGAGTTCCCGGGCCATATTCATCTCTGTGACGATCTTTCCCCGGGTCTGGCGGATCAGTTGATCCAGATTGCTGATAATAAGCCCGTCCGGTCTTTCCCGTGTTGCGTCTCTGATTTCCGTAAGAAAACCGCCGGAATGACACGACAGGATATCTGTCTCTCCGATTCTCATCCCGGTCTGCCCGGTTCTCTTCGCAACCTGCCGGTTTATCTCTCTGGCAATCGCCCGGAGATTGCAGGAACAAAAGAGAAAACCGCTTCCTGATGCCCGGCCGAAGAAATTTGCGATCTTGGTGATATGTGATGAAAAATCAGGTTTTTTGGGAATTTTATCCAATTCAGATCAGCCCCTTTTCTTTGAGAATATCCCTGACAACCGGATGGACATCGCTCCATCCCACGTCATTATAGCTGAGGACAGTGAGGTTGTTTCTCAGATCAAGCATGATGTCGGTTGATTTGGGTTTTTTAGTTTCATCTTTCGCACACTCTGCCAAGGCGATGAAGGCATCAATGCCGAGGCTGAAAGCTCAAGCAGGCTAAAGCCAGCTACAGACTACA
>JAOZLU010000282.1 GCA_029934695.1 Desulfobacterales bacterium
TCCCGCACTCTGACCGGCTCACAGGCCGTATGTGTTCATCTGCGTCTGTCTGCGTTTATCTGCGGTTCATATCGGAAACCACAAAAACTATTAGAATCAGTCATCAGCAAACATTGCGGACGGGGTTGCAAACCCCGTCCGGCGAGAAGAGGGACGACTGAAAACACTCCCAGGCTAAAATCAGACATTGCCGGGGATAATCTTTTTCGTAAACAAATTGCAAATTTGTTTTACATCAGGGGGAATCGCTCTTTCATTGTAAACAAATTGCAAATTTGTTTTACATCAAGTTGAGGAATAACGATGTTTGACGTATGGCTATTAGCCCAACAAAGAAAAGGCGACATAGAAGATGCCACCTACGGTCTGATCGCTGAGGCGCGTCGCGTGCTCGCTGAATCTGAGACAAAAGGCTCGGTCACGGCTGTTGTCATGGGACCTGCTTCAGACACGGCCCTGTCAGACTTGGGAACTTATGGCGTGAATAAAGTGCTTCACATCTTTAGCGAGTTTATGGAGCGGTACCAGGGTGGGCTGTTTGCCGGTATATTTTACAACCTGGTTAAGAGAGACCGTCCCACCTGTATCCTTATGGCACAGACTGCGGAGACAGATGACCTCGGCCCGCGTCTGGCCGCGCTGGCTGAGACAAGCTTTGTCAGGCGGGCCATGGATTTCAAGATGGATGCCGACGGAAATGCCAGGGCTGTTCGCCCTGTTGCCAACGGGCACCTCTTTGAAGAGGTCAGTTTTGATTGGAAAAAGGCCCCTCCGGTGGTCTCCTTTATGCCTTCTGTCTTATTCGACACAAAACCGGACATGGAGGAAAAAGCCGAAGTTGTGAGTGAATCTCCGGACCTGGCACCTGAGTATATGAAAACAGCTATTGTGGATATTACCGAGGCTCCTCCGGAAAATCTGGATATTGAAGAGGCCGATATCATCGTAGCCGGAGGCCGGGGCGTGGGCAAAGGTGATGCCTTTGACATTATTCACGAATTGGCCCGGGCCATTGACGGAACAGTCGCGGGGACACGGCCGGTCATTGACTGGGGAACGCTTCCATACAAACGGCAGATCGGACAGACAGGCAAATACGTTGCCCCCCGCCTGATCATCAATTGCGGCATTTCAGGGGCCAACGAATATACAGCCGGGATGGAAAAATCGCAACAAGTCATCGCCATTGATCTGAATCCCAGAGCCAGAATATTCCGCTTTGCCGATCTGGGTGTGCAGGGTGATGTCCGCGAGATTCTGCCGCTTCTCATAGCGCGCATAAAGGAATTGAAAACGGAATGAATCGAAATATCACCAAAAACATGTGCCTCTGTTTTTTGAGTCTGCTCTTGCTGACAGCACTTCCCGCAGGCGCATCAGAGCCTGAAACCAGCGGCTACACAGCAGACGAGTGCATTGAATGCCACAGATCAGGAAGCGAGGAAAGCGAACTTCAGATATCATTGAAGGAATATGAGGCTTCCATACACGGACAGGAAGTCACCTGTATGGAATGTCACACTGGTGTGAAAGACGAAGATCACCAGACCGGCGCGGGTGCTGTGTCCTGCGACACATGTCATGAGGAGCAGGTGAATCGTCATGGCAGAAGCATGAAAACAGAGGCATATCCCGAGAAAATCAGACAGAAACAGAATCTGCCCCAGTGCCATGACTGCCACACTCGCCACAACATGCTCGCAAAGGACAATCCCCAGGCAACAGTCCATCCGGATAATCTTCAGCACACCTGCCAGGGGTGCCATCCCGCGACATCCGGAGAGATGAGTTTCTTTTCATGGTTCCCCTCTTTTCAGATCGCTTCCCATAATAAAGGCGATTTCGGAGCCGTGTATGACAAAAAAAATTGCTTAGGATGCCATCAGGGCAGGGGAGCACATGGAGAAGAAGTGCTGATCAACAGCGATAACTGCCATAAATGCCACCTTTCTCCGGATGCCAAAGGCGCGTTATTGGGATATATGCATCCTGAGCCTGACATCAGAAAGCAGCCGGCCATCTTTGCCTCCGCAGTTCTCTACCAGTTCTTCGCAGCAGGTGTGTTCATCATATTGCTGGGCAAATTATTGAATTTCATTTTTGATACGCTGTTAATGCGGATAATAAAAACAAGGAATTGAGGAGATATGAATTGAAAGCACTGATAACCACTTATGATATTCTCCTGATTGCGACGGCCATCATGATTATGGCGGCGGGTCTGGCTAAACGCTGGTCCTTATGGCGAGCACTTAAACAAGAAGATAAAGCTTCAGGAGACTGGCCCGGGCTGACAAATTATTTTCTTAAACATAAAGAGATTCTGAGAAGACCGTGGGTGGGAATATCTCATCTGATTTTATTCTGGGGAGTTATGCTCCCGATGGCCGTTGTTATTCTGGCACAGTTCGGTTTTGCCATTCCCGAGGCTCCGGCCCATATCCTGTCCCTGTTGCAGGATGTGGCCGGGTTTGCCTTGCTGACCGGAACCCTGTTCCTGTTCATCAGAAGAATACTGTCAGGGGATAGGGACGGCCCCCTGAAAACACTGTTTCCCATGGCCATTCTGCTGATTATCATAGTCTCCGGATTTCTTGCGGAGGCTACACGCCTGAGCATTCTCCGACCAGATGACGGCGCGTTTGTCTGGTTCTCTCCGCTGGGATGGGTTTTGTCTTTTGGGGTGCCGGCATCCCCTCTGTTCATGCAGATGATGATCCGCGTCCATTTCCTCAGTGTCCTGATTTTCATCGCAGCCATCCCCTTCACCTTCATGCGGCATCTGGCAGTTGCACCGCTGAATGTGTATTATAAAAAGCATAGGGCAGGACCGGCACTGAGGGACATAGCACCGGAAAAAGGGCAGATCGGTGCCAGAACAGTGGAAGATTTTTCCTGGAAACAACTGCTGGATGTCGAAGCCTGTGTTTCCTGCGGTCGGTGTGAGGAACACTGTCCGGCCTTTATTTCAGGGAAGCCACTGTCACCCCGGAAAGTGATACGCTCGATTCTTAAACAAGCGGAAAGAGTCAGTTGTGACCGGAGAAAGCAACAGCAAGTCTCAGTGCCTCCCCTTCTCGAAAAAGATATCACCAAAGATGAGATTTGGGCCTGCACCACCTGCATGGCCTGTGTGACGCAGTGTCCTGTATTTATCGAACCTTTGGACAAAATTATTGACATGCGACGCTATCAGGTGATGGGACAGGGATGCCCTCCGGTCGAAGCCCATCATATACTTCGGGATCTGGAATTGTATGGCGATGTTCAGGGCAAAGGCATTGCTCACCGGGCTGACTGGGCCTTGAACCGAAATGTCAGCCGAATGTCCGAGTCTGATGCGAACGCGGATATCCTGTTCTGGGTAGGCTGCTCAGGTGCATTCCATCCCAGAAATCAGGAAACCAGCCGCGCCATGACAAAGATACTCAAAGCCGCGGGAGTTTCCTTTGCTGTCTTGGCCCAGGAGGAACTCTGCTGCGGAGATCCGGCCCGGCGACTGGGTGAGGAGACCCTTTTCTCAAGTCTTGCAAAGAAAAACATCGCATGCTTCAGCAAATATCAGGTCAGAAAAATCGTCACTCTCTGCCCCCATTGCCTGAATACACTGAAAAATGAATATCCGCAACTGGGTTGTGACATTCCGGTGGTCCATGCCACCGAATTTGTGATGGAACTGATCCGGGAAAAACAGATCACCCTAAAATATCCTGTTGCAGAGAGAATGGCGGTTCACGATGCATGTTATCTGGGGCGATATAATCAGGTATATCAGCCGCCCAGAGAAATTTGCCAATCTGTTCCGGGAACCCAGCTTATGGAACTGGAACGCAATTGTGAAAACAGTTTCTGCTGCGGCGGAGGCGGAGGAAGAATGTGGCTGCATGAAAATATCGGCCGGAACATTAATCTCCTCAGAGCCGAAGAGATCGCCAAATCGGAAATCGGGCTGATAGGGACCGCGTGTCCCTTTTGTCTGGTCATGCTGGATGACGGCCTTAAATCACTTGAAACGGAGAATCCGCCAAAAGTTGCGGATATTATTGATATTGTTGCAGATTCGCTGGGTTATGCCGTATAAGAGAGACACACACAGGTAAGAAAAAAACTGATTATAACGGATTTAGGGGAGCCCTGTGAATATGCCCTGACAATCACAGAGAACCGCAGAGGAGGCACAGAGAACCACAGAGTTATATGGCGGCCTCTGCGGCTCTCTGTGGTTTTTAAGGGAATGCTTTTCTGATTCAGGGCTCCCCTAAATCTTGCAAACCCCGTCCGACAAAATATAACCAAAGATTGGAGCGAACGGCGCGGGCTGGTTCCCGGTTGAATGTCTCAGCCAATCCCCCGCCGCCGTTCAACCTTGGTGTCAGGAAATATTTAATGAAAATAATTGTCTGTACAAAACAAATCCGGCACACATACACAAGGACCGGAAAAAACCCTGAAAAAAATTATATCAATCCTGAAGATTCCATCTGTCGCATTAACCCTTATGACGAAGCAGCTCTGGAGCTGGCCTTGCGTCTGAAGGATGCGCTTGGTGAAGGCGAAATCATTCTCCTGACAATCGGACCGATGATTGCAGAAGCCGAACTGCGGAGATGTCTCGCAGCAGGTGCTGATCTTCTTTATCAGATTGAGACGAGCCAGGGAGAAACTCCGGAAGAACCCCTGAACCAGCCAGACCTCTGGGTCAAATCTGATATGCTGTCAAGAGCGGCAAAGGAACTTGAAGGCGATATTATCCTTTGCGGCAAGGAATCTTCGGACAGGGGGAACGGCCAGGTTGGGGCACTGCTGGCACATCATCTCAGCCTGCCTTTTGTCTCAGCCATCTCGCATCTTGCTTTTAATGCCAAAAATGGCAAAGTTCAGGTTCAGAGAAGCGCGGGACGCGGGGTTCGGGAAACTGTTGAGTGCATACTGCCTGCTGTTTTCAGTGCTGACACAGGGACTGACCTCCGCCTGCCTTTGGTTGAGAACAAAAAACGGGCCGGAGAATACAATATCCGTCGGTTAAATTACGACCAGAACATACCCGCTCCCAAAATTGTGACTTCCCATACATATTCACCCCGGCCGCGTCCTAAGATCGTGCCTCCTCCGGACAGCTCTCTGAACGCCTATAAGCGTGTATTGCAGCTTTTGGCTGGCAGCACAATGGAAAAAAAAGGAGAGATACTGACCGGCAGTCCGGAATCCCAGGTACAGGGGATCATCTCATTTCTGAAAAAATACAGTTTCCTTGAATCTGAAAACATAAAATAACGCTATGCTATCCTACCGACTGAGCAAGACGGTCCAGTATCATCTTTTAAAAGACGGCCAGCCGATTCTCATACTTTCCTTTCCACTTAAAATCGTCTATATACATCGTTGCTGGCGGACTCTGCTGGACATCTTCACCAGAGGGGAATGTTTTATCCCCTTTGAAGACATTGTTTGCCAAATACCTGATGTGCCTCCGGAAAAAATTGACCTTTTTCTGAGAAATATGTGCAGCAAAATGCTCATAGAGCAGAAAGGCACCCCATTATCAACTGAAAATGAGTATCCATTTGTATCTGTCATTGTTCCGGTGAGAAACAGACCCCGGGAGATTGAAGATTGTCTGTGTTCTCTGAAAAAGCTTGATTATCCAATGGGAAAAATGGAGATTATCGTAGTGGATGACGCGTCTGAGGATAATACCCCTCAGATTGTTGCGGAATTCCCTGTGCGGCTTATCAAACTTGAGCAACACAGCCAGGCATCCTTTTGCCGAAATCTTGGCGCCCGGCACGCCAAAGGCGAACTCCTGGCATTTATTGATTCTGACTGCCTGGCCGCTCCCCTCTGGCTGCGTGAACTCACCCCCGCGTTCAGGGATGCCTCACTCGGTGCCGTCGGAGGCCTGGTTGACTCTTATTATGAAACAAAACAACTGGACAATTATGAAAAGGTCAGCTCCTCACTGAAAATCAGCACCCGGTTCATGCGAACCAGCAAAAAAGAACATTTCTTTTATGTTCCCGCGTGCAACTTCCTGGTGAGAAGAGAACTTTTCCTTGAATTGGAGGGATTTCAGGAGTCATTATATGTTGGCGAGGATGTTGATTTCTGCTGGAGGCTCCAGGATAGTGGCAAAATATTGGAATACAGACCGGACGGCAAAATATTCCATAAACACCGCAATCAGCTTATCCCATTTTGCGCCCGGCGTTTTGATTACGGCACATCAGAGCCCAAGTTGCAGCAATTGCATCCTGAGAGAATCAAACAACTCTTTCTTCCCCCGCGTGAATCACTTTTTTGGATAACATTTGCACTGTCCCTGTTTTTCAAGTCCGCTTTCCTTCTCATCATACAGATGGGAGTGCTTATATATGATTGTGTATCTAAATATAAGAAAATTCACTCTCGCAAAATACCCATCGGATTTCTGCGCCTGTCACTCGCTGTTGTCCGAAGTTATCTGACTTTCATCCATCATTGCTGCAGTTTTGTATCGCGTTATTATCTGATCACAGCTCTGATATTATCCCCTTTCTTTTCTCTGCTTCCCGCTATTATTTTCTCCATGCACCTTCTGGCAGGCATAGTGGAATATCAGATTAAAAGACCACGAATGAATCCCATATCCTTTCTTTTCTTTTTTTCTCTGGACCAGATTTCCTATCAGGCAGGAGTGTGGCGGGGATGCTTCAGGGAGATGAATTTCAGTCCCGTCGCACCGCAAATCATCACTAAAAGGAAATAAAATGACCATGCATACAGATTCTCTGCTGAAATTGGCTTTCCGCCTTGTTAAGAATGGGTTGCGCTTCCGTTATCTTCGCTTCACTGGAAAACCTGGGAAACCGCTTGCCGTCAGCCTCGAAGTCACACACAACTGCATTGCGAAATGTATCATGTGCAATATCTGGAAAATCCCCGGGCAGGTGCCGAACCTTCCTCTGGCAGAGCATATCCGCATCCTTTCTTCGGAGCTGCTTTCAGATATTGTGGAATTGGACATAACCGGAGGCGAACCGTTTTTAAGAGATGACCTGCCGGACCTTTTTTCCGCCATAAGCGATTTGAAAAAAAATCATACCAAGTCACTTCAGGCGGTCGCTGTCACCAGCAACGGCTTTCTTACCAGTCGCATTTTGGCTGATGCGGAAAAAATACTTCCCAAATTGAGGGACGTGGGAATTGATCTGATTATGGTCTGTGCAATGGATGCTGTCGGTGAACTTCATGAAAGGATCAGGAACTATAAAAACGCATGGGCCAAAGTTGATCAGACTGTTCAGGGATTGAAAGCACTGCGAAATAAATTCCCCAACCTGATCATTGGGTTAAAGACGACAGTCTTGCCTCTGAATGTGGGAGAGCTTGGCAAAATCGCCGACTATGCCGATATAAATGGTCTGTTTACTATCATTTCCCCCTGTATTATCACAAAGGGCCGCTATCTGAATCCGGATCTGGCTGACGCACTCATTTTCAGTCCAAAGGATATCGAGGCCATGATTCAGTTTTTCCAAGGGGAGTCGTCTCGCTGGTCCTATCATGAAAACCGTCTGGTCCGCTATTTTCAAAAACGCGTAATAAAGAAGCCATGCACTTGCGGGTTCAACTATTTCTTTGTCCGCAGCAATGGCGACATGTTTTTGTGTCCGTTGCTTGACGAAAGTGTCGGAAACGTCAGGAAAGTTCCTCTGGAAAAACTCTTCTCGTCGGAAAAAGCATCCCGGATGCGTCGCAGAATCGGCAGATTTCCCCAGTGCAGGCAATGTACTGAACCGGGGCTGGAACGCTACGCACTGCCGTATGAAGGATTTACCTATCTTCACCTGCTCTTAAAGATGGGGAGAAAGCGGTTTTTACAATTGCACTGTCATCTGGGATTGGATAAATATTTCAGGTAAGTGCCCCACTATGGCAACGTAGAGTGGGTGGAGCGCAGCGTAACCCTCCGCCAACATCAGAACCAGAAATATTTCAGGTGATATGTGAAATATGAGGTGAGAAATGTAATACAATTTTTTTCTTGAAATCTATAACTACATGACCATAAATTTTTCTGTCCTCACCTTTTCTTTGTGTCTTTGTGAGATAATGGAAAACTTTTAGCCAGGTATTTACAACAGGAGATGGAACGATGAATGAGAACAAAGTATCGGTTTTGGCAAAATGTAAGGCAAAATCGGGAATGGAAGAGGAACTTAAAAAGGAACTCATGGCTCTGGTGGTGCTTACCCGCGCTGAGTCGGGATGCATAAATTATGATCTGCATCAGTCTGTTGAGGATAAAGCCCTTTTTATACTTTATGAAAACTGGGTCAGCAAGAAGGACCTTGATGAACATCTGGCAATGCCCTATCTTAAAGCGTTTTTGGACAAAGCTGATGAAATTCTGGCTGAACCCGTTGATATCACCGTTTTGGAGATGATCAGCGAGAAGGCGGGAAAATAAAGGAGCAAGGATGACAAAAGGGAATGAGATTCTCAGCCGACTGGCCGGCACCGGATTAGTTCCGCCTGAAATGGTGACGCTGTCAATTACAAACCGATGTAATCTGAATTGTCGTCACTGCTGGCCGGACAGCAGAACCGGCAATGAAATTCCGGTGGTTCCGAGCAACGTTCTGCT
>JAOZLU010000893.1 GCA_029934695.1 Desulfobacterales bacterium
CGCGAAAATTCCGCCTAGGGCTCCATTTCCGCACTCCCTATGAGAATTCTCATGGGATAATGCGTTTTTTCCGAGTCCCTAAAGCGTCACATAGCCCGGGCCGTCGCCTCCTTCCGGGCATGTCCAGGTGATGTTCCTGTACGGGTCCTTAATGTCACAGGTCTTGCAGT
Organism: Desulfobacterales bacterium; assembly: GCA_029934695.1. Lineage (GTDB taxonomy): Bacteria > Desulfobacterota > Desulfobacteria > Desulfobacterales > 4be13 > JAOZLU01. The sequence goes on from JAOZLU010000893.1 coordinate 171, forward strand.
GGAGGCAGTTGGACGGGTTCAGTTTAATTCGACGCTGGGATGTTTTTTCATCTGTTTCGATTTCATACACCTTTCCCGGGCAGAATCTCGTGCAGGGATTTTTGTATGTGTCATAGCATTCATTGACGCACAGTTCCTGATCATGAACAATGATATGGGAAGGCTGATCCTCTCTGTGCATGGTCTTGGACAGATAGACGCCGGTAAGCCTGTCCACATACAGAACCCCGTCATAAGCCGGTTCCGTCTCGTTTCCGGATTCGGGTTCGGGAACGTCGCTCCCATTTGCAGGCTCAATGTTTATGCAGTCCTCCCGGAGCGGCATCCTGTCCCGCACCCCCTCTCCTTTGGTAAAATACTGGGCACCGAGATGAACAAATTTGATGGGGTCTTTTTTTGAAAGGGCCTGGGAGAAATTTCTTCCTTCATAAATTTCTTCTTTTGCCCAACTGTTTTCAAACAAGTGGGAATAATATTCAAGGGTTTCCCGGTTGAAACTGCCCTTTTCAAAGGCGCTGATGCATGCCTCGGCTGCCATTATGCCTGATTTCATGGACAGATGAACTCCCTTCAGTCCCGGGGTGTTCTGCATGGATGCGCTGCCGCCCACAAACATCGCACCGTCAGCCGCAAGTTTCGGAATGGTGAAGTATCCCCCTGTGGAAACCGTCCTCGCACCCTGTTCCAATATTTTCCCCTCTCTGATGATGTCTGCAACAAACGGGTGCTGTTTGAATTTTATGAATTCATCATAGATATCAAGCAGGGGATTTCTATAGGAAAGTCCCACAATGAATCCGAGGGATATTCTGTTATCTTTCATTTCATAGATAAAACCGCCTCCCGGGGGATTCAGGCTTGCGCCCAGGGGATGGCCCAGGGTATGGATATCATTGCCTATGCTGGTCGTAAAATAATTGTTTTCAGGCAGTTGAATGACTTCTTTGATACCTGTTTCAAACACCTGGGGCATTTTCCCGGAAAAAATATCAAGTTTTTTTCCGATATCCTGCATCAGACTCCCTCTTGCACCTTCACCGAGAACTGTAACCTTTGCCATCATATCCATGCCTGGTTCAAAATTTCCCTTGGGCGAGCTGTCTTTTCCAAGCCCTTTGTCTCCTGTGCGGACTCCGATGACTGTTTTCTGATCCGGCCCGTAAAGCACTTCTTTGCCTGCAAAACCGGGAAAGATGTTGACACCGAGGTCTTCGGCAATGTCGCCAAGCCATTTTGTGAATTTGGAAAGGCTGATCACATAAAAGCCTTTGTTGTGCATGTATCTGGGCGTAAACGGAAGGCGATGGTATCTGTCCGGGGTCAGAAAATAAAATTCATCCTCTCTGACAGTTGCTTCGATGGGGCAGCCTTTTTCAAGGAAATCCGGGAGAAGTTCTTTTAAAGCAACAGGGTTCATAACTGCCCCGCTCAATGAATGGGACCCGATCTCCGCACCTTTTTCAATAAGTGCCACTTCAAGTTCAATATTTTTTTCCTGGGCGAGTTGCATCAGTTTGATGGCACCTGCAAGGTTTGCAGGTCCGCCGCCCACAAAAAGTACATCGAAATCTATTTTTTCACGTTCTGTATTCATTAATAATCCTCGTAAATCCGGAAGGATGAAATTTGAAGGATGAAAGGTAGTGCCTGCTCATCCTTCATCCTTCATCCTTCAGATTTCAGACTTTTTTCAGGCTTTCCACCAGATCAATGTAATCCTGCATGGCCGCCTCTTTTGAGGTTCCTTTTATTTTGGCCCAGGTATCATACTTGGCACGGCCTTTGAAATCGGTCATTCCCGGTCTTTTGCCGGAAATGTCACCTTCACTGCCCTGTTTGTAAAGGGAATACAATTTCAAAAGTGAGTTGTTGTCAGGCCGTTTTGAGAGTTGCTTAACCGCATCGGCCGCTGTTTCAAATTGTGCTTTCAGATCAGACATGATGTTTCTCCTTTGTAAATCCAATTAGATGTGATTTGTGAAAAGGTGGGTTGCGGGTTTCGTTTTTTACTGCGTAAAAAATCGAAATCC
>JAOZLU010000283.1 GCA_029934695.1 Desulfobacterales bacterium
CACATATTGTCACAGGAGTGCAAAAATGAAGCGAAGCGTAATTTTTGCATTTATGCATACAGCAAGAATTTCGCTGCGCTCATTCTTGCACTCCTTCTTCTCCTTCTGCTTCCTCAGAAATGTCTGATTCGCAATTAAAAACAATGCTTACCGCCGTTCCCCGGTCCGGATGACTGTCAATTGACAGTACGCCGCCTTCCAATTTCGTCAGAAGTTCTGAAATAATCAGCCCCAGCCCTGTCCCCTGCTACTCATGCTGTTTCCGCTCAAACTGCATATACCCGCCGATATTGGCAATCTGCTCCTTTGTCATTCCGCGTCCCTGATCCAAGACAGTGAGAACGCACAGGTTGGCGTTTACTGTTGACCTGATTCGCACGGGTGTCCCCGCGGGAGAGAATTTTAAGGCATTATCAAGGAGTTCTGTGACTATTTTTTCAAGGTTTTTTGGTGAAATCCGGATATCAGCGTCAACGAGTTCCAGTTCCAAATCCTCCTGACGTTCAAGCTCTTCAGCTTTTTGCCGGGCAATGGAAGCGATAATGCGGTCGGAGTCAGCAGAAGTTTCTCTTTGCCACGTTTTTCTGTCGCCGGAGGCATATTTCAGCAGCTTCAGATTTGCGTATAGCAGCGAATTCTCCACAAGCCGGTTCAGGCGAAGACCTCCCTGGTAAATTTCATTCCCATATTCAACAACTTTTTCCGGTTTCAGCACCCTTTTGGGGTTGATGAAAAATCCGGCAAATCCGATAATTGCATTCAGCGGGGTCCGTAATTCATGGGGCAGGGAAATGCTGAGATTCAGGCGCAGATCTTCCATCAATTTCCGCTCCCGTTCAAGGGATTCCTGCAACGCTTCATTTTTCACCTGAAGATCATTTTTCAACCTTTGAATTATCAAATGCGCCCTGATACGCGCCAAAATTTCCTCAAGCTGAAACGGTTTGGTAATATAATCCACCGCTCCTGCTTCAAACCCTCTGACTTTATCAGTGATTTCTGAAAGTGCTGTCATAAAAATTATCGGAATATCTTCTGTCTTATTATTAGCTTTTAATCGCTTGCAGGTTTCAAATCCATCAAGCCCGGGCATAAGAATGTCCAAAAGGATGATGTCCGGCATCTTTTCTTCAAGCAGCTCAATTGCGTCCTGTCCGCTCTGAGCCACCAGGGGGGTAATCCCGAGTTCGCTTAAATAGTCGAAAAGCACACCCAGATTTTCCGGGTTGTCATCAACTATCAAAATGACTGCCCCTTGTATTTCTTCAATATTCATACGTTGTCTCCGATATGTTTTTCCTGCCAACTTTTGAGCTGACGGTCCGATGTTTGATTTTATTTCAGTGCCGTGAGCCTCCACCTGTCATTCCGGGCAGCCACACTGCTCCTGCGGGATTGCCAAATCCCGCAGGAATGTGGCCCGGATTTGCCAATCCGGGCCGGGCAGCATTGTGGACGTGGCCCGAATTTGGCAATCTTGGCCGAGCCGTATGGTGGATGGGCAACATGGTGAACGGGCAGGCAACAATATCCTTAATATATAACAAAAATTCCCTATCCCAAAATTATTACGATTTTAATACCAGACTGATAAATAAATATCAAGTTGATACAATATTTGAATGACAACTGAACTCATTATCTAAAATGACATGAATGAATCTTAAATAAAGTTTTCAACATATTTTTAAACAAAATGTGAAAGAGTCAGATCATGCAAATCAGCACCACGAAAATATTGCCACTCCTGTTTTTACCCCACAAATTGAATTTTTTTGATTTACCTTCCATTTTTGATAGCATTTTTTTCACTAATGAATTATCTTGATGGTGATTATAAAAAGTTCAAGCTCTGAATTGGAGTGCAAGAATAGAGTGGAGCGGTTTTTTGCAATGGGGAGCGGAGGCAAAAAACCGTTGAGTTCACTCCGAATCTGTGTGATCTTGGAACTGATGATTACATGTAAACAATTTGCAAAATTGTTCTGCATGAAAACACACTTGGCAAAATATTATGTATAAATTTATAACACGAGGTCAGATTATGAAGAAAAAAGTTTATCCCCTGCGTTGTCTTATCTTTCTTGTCATCATTGCTCCGCTCACCTTGACAAAAACGCTGCCAGTTGCATGGGCAAAAGTGCCTGCCCCCTGTCTTTCAACCCTGTGGCCCCATGAAAAAAGTGATCTTTTGCCGGATCCGGACCTGATTTTTGGCAAACTTCCCAACGGGATTCGGTATGTGCTTATGGAAAATCATGAACCCAAAGACAGGGTAAGCCTGCATCTGAATGTCCAAGCCGGCTCCCTGAATGAAAGCGATGATCAGCAGGGCCTGGCACATTTTCTGGAACACATGCTGTTCAACGGGTCTGAACACTTCCCGCCCGGTGAGCTGGTGAAATATTTCCAGTCCATCGGCATGGCCTTCGGGAATGACGCGAATGCCCACACCGGATTTGCCGAAACAGTTTATGATGTGCTGCTGCCCACCGGAAGCAAAGAAAATATTGAAAAAGGACTTCTGGTCATGAAAGATTATGCCCGGGGTGCTCTGCTTCTAAAATCAGAAATTGATCGGGAGCGGGGAATTATTCTGGCAGAAAAGCGGACCAGGAATTCCGTGGGATACAGAACCTACATTTCTTCCATGAAATTTGTGTTTTCCGGCTCCAAAATTACCCAAAGGCTGCCCATCGGAATCGAAGAGGTCATCACCAAGGCGGATCGCAGACTTTTGAAAGACTATTATGATGCCTGGTACCGACCGGAAAACATGATACTAATCATGGCCGGTGATTTTGATGCCGGACTGGCTGAATCTCTCATAAAATCAGCATTTTCAGAAATAGTTCCCGATACAGATCCCCAGGCCTGCCCGGATATGGGAAAGGTTCAGCATGAGGGGATAAAAACCTTTTACCATTTTGAAGAAGAAGCTGGCAACACAAGAACGTCCGTTCAGGTTGTCTGGAATACGGAACCGAAACCTGACAGCCTGTCCTTTCAGAAGGAGATTCTGACGCAATATATCGCGGACAGCATTATGAACAATCGTCTGGAAGCCATGATCGAAAAGCCGGACAATCCCTTTACTTCCGCGACGATATATTCGGGCGTTTTCCTGAACCGCCTGGGCTATGCAAAGCTGTCGGCCCGATCTGCGCCTGAAAACTGGAAGGACGTACTCGCCCTTTTGGAGCAGTCTCTCCGTCAGGCCATTGCCTTCGGATTCTCAGCATCAGAACTGGACCGGGTCAGAAAAGATTTTCTGGCGGACATGGACGCGGCTGTTCTGGAGAAAGATACCCGTGACAGTTCCGGATTATCCAGTATGATCATAGATAATCTGAATGATGACAAAGTGTTCCAGTCCCCGGAACAGGATAAGGCATTGTACGCGCCCTTTATCAAATCCCTGACCGTCCCACAGGTCAATGACGCGTTTGCAAGCCTGTGGGATCGCAACCACCGGCTCATACTGGTCACGGGAAATGCACACATCAAAGACAAAACACCTGAGACTGTCATACGGGCAGTCTTTGATGAATCCGCGAAAAAGGAAGTGACAGCACCTGTGCGGGAGCAGACCGTCAGATTTCCCTATCTTCCTGAGCCTGAAACCCCCGGGCAAATGCTTCAGCGGACTGAAATTTTTGATCTCGGAATCGAACAGATTGATTTTGAAAATGGTGTCCGGCTGAATCTGAAAAAGACCGATTTCAAGAAAAATGAAGTTGTCGCCACCATAAACTTCGGTTTCGGAAGAAAAACCGAACCGCTCCCGGGCCTTGCCATTCTTGCGGAATCAGTTATAAACAAGAGCGGCCTGGGTGGTCTCACAAGAAATGAACTGGATCGCGCCCTGGCCGGAAAAAAGACAGGGGCGTGGTTTGATGTGAAGGAAGGCAGCTTTATGCTCAGGGGGGAAACCATCTCTGAAGAAATTCCTCTTTTGTTTCAACTGCTTTATGCCTGCTTCAGAGACCCCGGATACAGAGAAGAGGCATACAGTCTGGTCATGCAGCAGTTTGAGCAAAGATATAAGCGATTTTCCCATTCTGTCGAAGGGGCCATGATACTGTTCGAGAAACGCTTTCTGACAGGAGGAGACACCCGTTTCGGCCTGCCACCGTATGAGACATTCCAAAAGCTTACGCTGGCCCAGGTCCGCGAATGGATTGAGCCGCTCAGAAACAGCCGGCTGGAAATTTCAGTGGTCGGAGATTTTGATCCTGAAACCGTGAAAAACCTTGCTGCCCGGTATTTCGGATCCCTGCCACCTCAAAAGGAAGTTCAGGCTAAAAAGGAATCATTGGAATTTCCAGCAGGAGAGAATCTTACAATTCGGGTGAAAACCACCATTGACAAGGGAAAGGCCGTCATCGCCTGGCCCACCGAGGACTTCAGCGATATTCAGCAGGTACGCCGGCTTTCCGTACTGGGTCATGTTTTTGCCGACCGTCTCCGGGAAGAGATACGGGAAAAACTCGGGGCGACCTATTCTCAGTACGCCTACAACAAATCAAGCCGGACATACAAGGGATACGGCGTGTTTCGCAGTGTGCTTTCCATTGATCCTGAAATGGCTGAGAAAATTGTAACGGAAGTCAGACGGATCGCGTCCGACCTTGCGACAAAAGGCGTAACTCAGGACGAACTCAGTCGGGCCATAAAGCCGGTTCTCACCAGCATAAAGGACATGATGCGGACTAATGAATACTGGCTGAACACCGTGCTGAACCGTTCCGTGCGTCGCCCAGAACAGCTTGACTGGAGCCGGTCCATACAGAAGGATTACGCAGCCATCACCGTTCAGGATATATCTGAACTCGCAAAAATCTATCTTGACAATGAAAAAGCTGCGACAGTCATCATTGTGCCTGATGCTGAAGTGGAAAGTAAAGACATATCAAGGTTGCAGATCAGGACGGACAACTGATCGCCACAGCCCAGGTCTTGGCCTATTGCACGGGAAAACCGATTCCCTTTCTCTGAAAAGCAGAGTTGAAACTGAGAAATGACATGAGAAACAACAATTATCAATGGAACGCCGCTGATTATGCTGAGAATTCTTCTGCACAGTTTGAATGGCACAGGAAATTAGGGATTGGCCGGCTGGATCAGAACTGCATGGCTCCTTTACACAGCAAGAGTTCCTGAGAATCTCAGGGAATCATTTCTGATTATAACGCTTTTAGGGGAGGCCTGAAATCAGCCCTGCATCGCACCTTTTTAACCACAAAGGACACAAAGGGGGCACAAAGCTTGAACCCGGGGCACAAAGCTCAGACCTGCACGTTCAGGCCGGATATGTCTGAGGGCAGGTGCGGGAGTCTCCCCTGAATCCGTTATAATCAGAATCATTTATCTCTGACATTGTTGACGCATATCTTGACATTTGCCCGACCGACAGAGACGGATGTATCCATGTCCAGATGATGCGTCTTGAAGTTGAAGCGATCTCGGAGTGCGGAAATTGTTTGAGACCGTTTGCGAATGCCTCTTATTTCTCTTGGATCAGCTTCCTCAGCACATAAGGCAGAATCCCCCCGTTTTCAAAATACGTCACATCAATATCGGTGTTAAGCCGTGCAATCACTTCAAAATTCACCTCGGCCCCGTCTTTTTTCACCGCCCTGGCCCGCAACACCTTTCTGGGTTTCATGTCGGCAATACCGCTGACAGAATAGGTTTCTGAACCGTCCAATCCGAGGCTTTCCCAGCCCTCGCCCGGTTTAAAGGTCAGAGGCAGCACTCCCATCCCCACAAGGTTGCTCCTGTGGATCCGCTCATAAGATTCCGCGATGACCGCCCTTATCCCCAAAAGAACAGTCCCTTTCGCGGCCCAGTCCCTTGAGGAGCCGGTTCCGTATTCCCTGCCGCCCAGGGCCAAAAGCTGGGTGCCTTCTTTTTTGTATTCCATGGCCGCGTCATAGATGAACGTCTCCCTGTTTTCCGGGAATTTTATCGTAAAGCTGCCCTCTTTGGGCGTGAGCAACTGATTTTTCATCCTGATATTTCCGAATGTCCCCCGCATCATCACCTCATGGTTTCCCCTCCTGGAACCATAAGAATTGAAATTTTCAGGAGTGATATCCTTTCCCATGAGGTATTTTCCCGCGGGATAATCCTGGGGGATGGCTCCGGCAGGAGAAATATGGTCTGTTGTGACAGAGTCTCCCAGCAATGCAAGCACCCTCCCATCTTTCATGTCTGAAGGCGGTGTCAGCCTGAGATCGAAATCTTCAAAATAGGGCGGATTTTTGATATATGTTGATGCTTCGTTCCAATCGTAAGTGTCGCCTTCTGCAACAGGAAGGGCTTTCCAGAATTCGTCTCCTTCAAAAATTTTGCCGTACTCTGTCTTGAAAAACTCCTGTTTTGTATGTTTTCTGACAAACGCCCCGATCTCTTCGGATGTCGGCCAGATATCGCCCAGACAGACCATCTCGCCGTTAGGATCAATCCCGACGGGGTCCGTGGTCAAATCCACATCAATTCTTCCGACAATGGCAAACGCCACCACCAGCATGGGAGACATGAGGAAATTTCCCCGGATGCTCTGATGAATCCGGGCCTCGAAATTCCGGTTTCCGGAAAGCACAGAAGCCACTGTGAGATCATTTTCCAAAATCGCCCCCTCTATCCCCGGATGCAGGGAGCCGCTGTTACCGATACAGGTTGTGCAGCCGAACCCGGCAAGGTGAAACCCGAGGGCTTCAAAATAAGGCATCAGTCCGGCATCTTTGAGATATCCGAGGGCAACCTTTGATCCCGGAGCAAGCGAGGTCTTTATATAATACGGAACCCTCAGTCCCTTTTCAACGGCCTTCTTTGCCAGAAGCCCGGCTCCGATAAGCACAGCCGGATTTGAAGTGTTGGTGCATGAGGTGATGGCCGCGATGACAATACTTCCGTGGCCTATTCTCGCCTTCCTTCCGTTCACATCTGCGTCATACATCTTTCTGTCACAATAAGGTGTACATTTTTCCTCACGGGAAGTGCAGGTTCCGAATTCATCATGAAACTGAGAAATGTCAGACATCTCCGCATCTCTTTCATGTTTGCAGTCAAGGATTATTTCAAACTGGTTTTCGATATCTTCCAGGGCTATTCTGTCCTGGGGCCGGGCCGGGCCGGCCAGCGACGGCCCGACTGTGGAAAGATCAAGTTCCAGGACCTCGGTATATTCCGGATCAGCTTCGCCGGTATAAAAAAGGCCGAGTGTTTTTGTATAAGCTTCTGTGATTTCAGCCTGGTCCTCCCGGTTCGTCATCCTGAGATATTCTATGGTCTTTTCATCCACGGGAAAGAACCCCATTGTCGCGCCGTATTCAGGGGACATATTGGCGACAGTGGCCCTGTCAGGGACAGTCAGGTTTTTCATCCCCGGGCCGAAATATTCCACGAATTTTTCCACAACATTATGCTTCCGAAGCATCTCTGTGACCGTCAGGACAAGATCAGTGGCCGTGATCCCTTCCTGAAGCGTCCCGAGCATTTTGAAGCCGATCACCTCGGGAACTGACATATAATATGGCTGACCCAGCATCACCGCTTCAGCCTCAATGCCGCCGACACCCCATCCCATCACGCCGATGCCGTTGATCATCGTCGTATGTGAATCAGTGCCAACCACTGTATCCGGATAAGCAAGGAGCCTTCCGTCAGCTTCCTCGGCAATCACCACCCTTCCCAAGTGTTCTAAATTAACCTGATGGCATATCCCGGAATTCGGGGGGACCACCTTGAAGTTGTCAAAACTTTTCTGCGCCCATTTCAAAAGCGCGTATCGCTCCCCGTTCCGTTCATATTCTTTGTCCACATTTTTGTTTAAAGCGTCCGCAGTGCCATAGTAATCCACCTGTACGGAGTGATCCACAATCAGTTCAACCGGAATCAGCGGGTTGATCTTCCGGGGATCGCCGCCAAGTTTTTTTACTGCATCCCGCATGGCCGCAAGATCCACAACAGCCGGAACCCCGGTAAAATCCTGCATCAGAACCCGGGCCGGATGATAGGGGATTTCCACAGGTTCATCGTATCTTTTTTTCCATGTTGCGATATTGACCATATCCGCTTCGCTGACAACCCGTCCGTCCAGCTTCCTCAAAAGATTTTCAACAAGGATTTTGATTGAAAATGGGAGCTTTTTTATGTCGGCAATTCCTTTTTCTTCAATCCTGTTGATATCTGAAATATCATATTTTCGGCCTTTAATGTTTATTTTTCTTACAAAATCCTGTTTTTCCATAGCACCTCTCTTGTCAGTCAATTTTTTGCAGGAAGTGAAAAGTGGAAAGTAAAAAGCCCCTATTTTCAATTTTTCACCTTCCCACTTTTCAGACCTCAATTCTGATCACCAAAATTCCAATTTTACCGAATTTTCTGTGTCAGTGCAAGATATTTTCTTGAAAGAAATGAATATAAACTCATTTTTTTGAAACTATAAAAACAGTTCATATTCTGATTATAACGTATTTAGGGGACTGTGCCCGGGATGCTTTTTAATAACCGCAGAGAGCCGCGAAGGAGGCACAGAGAGCCACAGAGTTCTTACTGAACGGATATCCGTTTCATCCTCCGATCCGTAAATCGCATCAATCATCTGCAAA
>JAOZLU010000284.1:0-2771 GCA_029934695.1 Desulfobacterales bacterium
AGGGAGTGCTGAAATGAAATTTTAGCACCGCCTCACGCCCGAGGCCCTTTAAAAAAGTGTGCTGAAATTTCATTTCAGTACTCCCCTATCAATTATATAGTTATCGTTTATAATGATGCTTTTGAATCGGTTAAAAACTTTTAAAGCCAGGCTGTTCCTGGCATTTTTCGGCGTTGCCCTGCTGATTCTTCTCTCCACCGGTTTTGCGATTTACTCGTTTAACCGATTCGGAGAAGTTGTTGACAATACAGCGGGAAAAACGATTCCGGATATGGCATCGGCCATGCGTCTGGCAGAACGCAGCGCGTCTCTTGCGGCTATTGCACCTGTTCTTGCTGCTTCCGAAGGAGAGGAACAACTCCGGCAGACTGTTATCCGCGTTGAGAAACTGATTGAGGATATCAGGACAGACATGCGCTTCCTCGGCAGCAGCAGTTGGGCGGATAATAAAATCATTTTCAAAATCAGCGTGGACAGCAAGATCATCGCCGAGAGCCTGCATCATCTCAAAGACGACACCCTTGGACAACTGATACTCAAAAAACGCCTTCACTCTGTTCTGACCCGGATCCGAAAGAACCACAACAATTTGTCGGACACAGTGGCCCCGGTTGTATATGGCGTGTCATCTCTGACAAACCTGTTGGGAAAACGGACCGTGCGCAGGATTTCCTCCTCTGTCAAAAAACTGAAAAAGACAGAACAGACAGAGCTGGATTCATCTGTTAAAAAGACAGTCAGCCTTACCCGAAAATCCATATCAGAACTGATGAAGAACGCACTCAGGGATATCGGATATGCCTCGGATATCAAGGCTGAGGGCAACGTGATTTTCAGTCTGCTCGTTGCCGCGGCAGATGCGGATGAAATTGAAACCCTGACAGATATCCGCAATCGCTTCAAACACTCTTTCTCGGTATTTCGCCAGGCAGTTACGATCTTCAACAAAAGTCCCCTGGCAGAGCGCAACCCGATTCTTGCAGGCAATGTCCGTGAGATTGATAAGAGCATAACCGCCTTGGGTCAGGGAGAAAACAGCATTTTTGCCATACGCGGCGATATAATCTCCAACAGCGAACAACTGCGGAACAGTCTTTCAGAAACCCATGAAATCTCCACGCGCATGACAAGGCAGATTGATGAACTTGTCGCGGAAGTGCAGGCGGAAGTGAGGCTGGTACATATAAAGGCAAAAGAAAGCAAAAAAGCAAGTGAGTCAATCCTGATTCTGATCTGTTGCGGGTGTCTGTTCTCTTCGGGCATGATTGCATTTATTACGATCAGGGTTCTGGGCCGTCATGAGCGGGATATCACGGCTGCCAGAAAAGAGGCCGAGACGGCAGCCCAGGCCAAATCCAGTTTTCTGGCAACAATGAGCCATGAAATCCGCACTCCCATGAACGGTGTTATCGGCATGACAGGCCTGCTCACTGACACGGAACTGACCCCTGAGCAGCGTGAATATGTGGAAGTCATCCGCGTCAGCGGCGACACGCTGATGACCACCATCAACGACATTCTGGATTTTTCCAAAATCGAATCCGGGAAAATGGAGATGGAAGAGCAACCTTATGAACTGACAGCCTGCATTGAAGAAACTTATGATCTCCTGGCAACAAAAGCAGCGGAAGATCATATTGAACTGCTCTATATTGTTGAGCCTGATGTTTCGCCCTTTGTCAGAGGTGACATCACCCGTTTGCGACAGATCCTTGTCAATCTTGTGAACAACGCGCTCAAATTTACTGAAAAGGGAGAAGTTTTAATATCTGTCAGTACGGTTTCACAGGATAACGACACGATTGAACTTGAGTTTGCAGTCAGAGACACCGGGATCGGCATCCCGGAGGACAGGATGGATTCTCTTTTTGAAAAATTCTCCCAGGTGGATTCCTCGACAACACGGAAATATGGCGGAACAGGACTGGGGCTTGCGATCTGTGAACGGCTTTGCAAACTCATGGGGGGACGGATGTGGGTTGAAAGTGTCATAGGCAAAGGCTCGACTTTCTTTTTTACCATAAAAACCGTTGCTGCCCCGGAAGAACCGAGAAAATATCTGAAAGAGCATATCCCCGAACTCAGGAAAATGAGTATGCTGATTGTTGATGACAATGCGGTGAACCGGCGAATTCTGACATTGCAGTGTCAGAAGTGGGGAATGTCTTCTCACGCTGCATCATTACCCGGTGAGGCATTGGAATGGATCCGTAAAGGAACACCTTATAATATCGCTATCCTGGATATGCACATGCCGGAGATGAACGGCCTCGAGCTGGGCCGTGAAATCCGCAAACTCAGAACAGAGGATGAATTGCCGATGATATTGCTCAGTTCTGTGGGGAAACCTGAAGTCTCTGAGGATTCAGAAAATATTTTCGCGAGATATCTTTCCAAACCGACCAAGCAGTCTCAGTTATTTAATGTGCTGCTGGATACGCTTGGAAAAACAGGGCAGACAGTCAGGCACAAAATCGAGTCTGCTCCGTTGCCGGATCAGAAACTCGCAGAACGCCTGCCGCTTAGAATTCTGCTGGCCGATGACAGTGCCATCAATCAGAAAGTGGCTCTTAGGATTTTGAAGAAAATGGGATATGTTGCCGATGTCGCGGGAAACGGCCTGGAAGTGCTTGACGCTCTGGAAAGACAGCATTATGACCTGATTCTCATGGATGTGCAGATGCCTGAAATGGACGGACTGGAAGCCACCCGGCGCATTGTGAAAAAACTGGGCAGACAGCGGCCCGTGATCATCGCAATGACTGCCAATG
>JAOZLU010000284.1:2871-8591 GCA_029934695.1 Desulfobacterales bacterium
GGTGCCGGCGAAGCAGAAACTGGCGGAACGCATGCCCCTGCGAATCCTGCTGGTTGACGACAGTGGCATCAATCAGAGAGTGGCACTTAGGATTTTGAAGAAAATGGGATATGTTGCCGATGTCGCGGGAAACGGCCTGGAAGTGCTTGACGCTCTGGAAAGACAGCATTATGACCTGATTCTCATGGATGTGCAGATGCCTGAAATGGACGGACTGGAAGCCACCCGGCGCATTGTGAAAAAACTGGGCAGACAGCGGCCCGTGATCATCGCAATGACTGCCAATGTCATGCAGGGCGACAAAGAAAAGTGCCTTGACGCGGGCATGGATGATTACATCAGCAAGCCAATCCGGCCTCAGAAAGTACAATCCGCATTGGAACACTGGGGAGAGAAAGCTTCCCATCCTTCTAACCTCTAACCTCTAACCCCTAACCACCATGAACATACTAATTGTTGATGACTCACGCATCATCCGGGCGCGGTTAAAAATGCTCCTTAAATCAGGCGGCTACTCGGACCTGTTCTTCGCAGCCTCTGCCTTTGAAGCTTATGAGTACCTGGAAATGGATCGTCCTGAGCATACGGGTGAAAAGATTGATCTGATCCTGATGGATATTCAGATGCCTGAAATGGACGGCATTGAAGCATGCTCCCGAATCAAGTCGGTTGATCGTCTTCAGGATATTCCTGTCATTATGGTGACAGGGGATGCGAGTGAGGAAAGCCTGCAATCCGCTTTTGAGGCAGGTGCGATGGACTATATCGTCAAACCGGTCAGAAAAACAGAACTGTTTGCCAGAGTCAGGTCATTATTGAAATTAAAGCATGAGACAGACAAACGCAAGGCACACGAGCAGGAGCTGATACATGAGATTGAGGAACGCAAACGGGCAGAAGAAATCGTACGCAAAACAAATAAGGAACTGAAGAAGGCAAACACACGCATTATAGAGAGCATCCAATATGCGAAAAGGATACAGCAATCTCTGCTGCCGAATCAGGATGAAGTTATGACCTATCTCCCCGACAGTTTCTTTATATGGAAGCCCAGAGATATTGTCGGCGGAGATATTTTTTTTACAGAGTGTTTTAAAGACGGCATTGTCATCGCTGTTGTTGACTGCACCGGACACGGTGTTCCCGGTGCTCTCATGACCATGATCGCATCTTCTGCTTTAAGAAGAATCACAAAGACAGAACAATGCCATGACCCGGCAGAAATCCTGAAGCGGCTGAACTTCATCATCAAGACATCACTTCAGCAGGACACTGAATACGCTTCTTCCGATGACGGGCTTGATGCTACCGTCTGTTTTGTGAAACAGAAAGAGAGAACGCTGACTTTTGCAGGAGCAAAACTGCCACTGTTTTACGTTCAGAACAGTGAGGTGACAGTCATACGGGGCGATAAACGAAGCATCGGCTATAAGCGATCCGATCCGAATTTCGAGTTCACCAATCACACGATCCCCATTGAAAAAGGGATGTCCTTTTATATGGCAACGGACGGTTTTTGGGATCAGATGAAAGAAGACGAGACCAGACGTTTCGGCGTCAGAATCTTTGGTAAAAAAAGATTTTCCAAGTTGCTCGGGAAAGTCAGCGGGCTTCCTTTTGACGAGCAACAAAAAAGAGTTCTTGAAGCGTTCTATAAGTATAAAGGTAAAAATGAAAGACAGGACGATGTGACAGTGGTCGGTTTCGGTTTTAAGGATTAAAAGTTAAAGGCTAAGGATTAATGATGATACCTTCACTTTTTATTTGCATGGGAGGAAAATGGCATGACTGTTCTTGATCTGGAGATCATCCAGGAAACATTGGACGATGGAGGAACTGATTTTCTGGAAGAAATGATTGATATGTTTAATGAAGAATATGCAGAACAGACAGAATCGCTTAAACAGGCTGCCGAGCAGGCCGACAGTGGCAATATCGCCGGAATTGCTCATAAATTCAAGGGGGAATGTGCTTCATTAGGTCTCACCGCTCTTTCAGAAAAATATGACGAGATTGAAATCAAAGGCAAAAATAACGACCTCTCCGGCATCGAATCCCTGGTCGGACAGTTGGAGGAAATTTATGAACAGACAATTTCGGAGGTAAAAGGTTTTTATGAAGCACCAGTTGCGGATATTTGAGAATAGCCCTTTTGCCTGAGATATGACAGCGGATCGGAGGATGAAACAGATATCCGTTCAATCCTTCAATCCGTTGTCATATTTGCCTGATCGGAGGATGAAACGGATAATTCCACCGAGGGTTCCGATTTTTTCTGTCGGGAAAAAACGGAACTTTGTTCCTGTCCTTTCTAAAAAACCTTGACGGATTCAGGCTTACAGATTATTCTGATTATTGTTTCCATAAACAAAATCGAAAAAACCGACTCTTACACTTCAAGGAGCGAGAATGATTAACAAAGACAGAATGCCCCTGGCTGAATGGGCGATGAATTACGCACTGGAAAACGGCGCGGATGAGGCTGCTGTTTCAATATCGGATCAAAGAAAAGTCAGCGTGGAGTTCCGTGACAGAAAATTGGAACAGGTCAGGGAATCGGCCCAGCGTTCTCTCGGCCTGACGATATATGCGCAACACCGCTATTCCAACCATTCCACCAATGATCTGAGAAAGGAATCCCTTTCCAGATTCATTGAAGACGCGGTGACCATGACCGGCTATCTCGCGGAAGATGAATATCGCTCTTTACCTGATCCCAAGTATTACCCCCGAAAATCTGAGGCAGATTTAAATATCTGCGATAACAATTATGACAAGGTTGAATCGTCCCATCGCATGAAAATAGCGGCCGATATCGAAGAGGCTGCACTGGCCCAAAGTGACCGGATCATTTCCGTGTCCGCGGGGTACTCGGACGCATATTCCGAAACTGTCAGGATTCACAGCAACGGCTTTTCAGGTGAAACGCGCAGCACAATATTTTCTGCGGGCGCGGATGTCACAGTGGCGGATGATAAGGGGCGGCCTGAAGGCGGGTTCGGCGCAAGCAGCAGGTTCGGTAATGAACTTCCTGATTCTGAAATACTGGGCAGAAAGTCGGCGGAACGGGCACTGGGCAAGATTGGCCAGAAGAAGATTGTGTCAGGCAAGTATGATATGATTGTCGAGAATCGTGTGGGAGGGCGGCTGATTTCGACACTGAAAGGGCCCATGGGCGGAGGTGCTTTGCAACAGAAAAATTCCTTTCTTGAAGGAATGGTCGGCAAAAAGGTCGCCTCCAAAAAGCTGACAATGACTGACGATCCTTTTATCAAAAAAGGGTTTGCTTCCCGTTTTTTTGACGGCGAGGGACTGGCTGTCCAAAAAAGGACGATGATTAAGAAAGGTATCCTTCGCCACTACTATATTGACACCTATTACGGCAAAAAACTCGGCATGAAACCGACTTCCGGCTCATCGTCGAATACGGTTTTTGAATACGGATCAAGGCCCCTTGAAGAGATGATCCGAGACATTGAAAAAGGTATTCTGGTGACTGGCTTTATCGGGGGAAATTCCAATTCCACCACCGGAGATTTTTCATTCGGCATTATTGGTGCGTTTATTGAAAACGGCTCCATTGTCCAACCTGTGAATGAGATGAATATATCGGACAATGCACAGGTGTTCTGGAACCGCCTCGTGGAAATGGGGAATGATCCGTATCCGTATTCTTCCCTGCTCAGTCCCAGCATGTTTTTTGAAGGGGTGAACTTTAGCGGGATTTAGTATCTCTGACCCTTAGGCAGGCTCAGGCCGGTCCCTGAGCTTACCTAAGGGTGTGATTGTCAGGGATCCCCTGAATCCGTTATAATCAGTATTTATTTACTTAAATCAGAAATAATATCCCGAACCTTTTGAAGCAGAGGCATTTTGATCCGAACTTTCAGATACAGGTCCCCGGATTTTCCCCCGCCCTTTCCCTCAGTCCCCATCCCTGCCAGACGGATGCGCTGTCCATCCCTGACTCCGAGGGGTATTTTCACCACCAGCTTTTTAGACTTTTTCTTATGAAAATATGCGTAAGGTCCTCCTTCCCGGGCCAGTTGGGGGCTTAAAACAACGACATCAACACTGTCCGCCCCGGATTCGGGAATCTCAACTCCGCTTACTTTTTCGATAAAAACCCGGGACAGCTTTTCAAGGTATCCGCCTGTGGAAGATTGTGTGACAGATTTTGCTTTTCCTTTGCCGAAACCTGAAAAAATAAATCCGCCGCCGAAGAAGCCCTGGCTCTTAAATTCAAACGTCCGGTATCCCTGGCCGTAAAATTCTTTGAAAATGTCATCAAAACCCCTAAGACCGAAGGCTTTGGCTATTTCCTCAAAAACCTGGTTGATATCCGAACCGCTGAAAATATCCTGATCAGAATAATTGCTTCTGAACTGATTGTAGGCCGAAGATCCGAACTGCTGCCTGAGTGCGTCGTATTCCCGTCTTTTTGAAGAATCTGAAAGAACAGCATAAGCCTCATTGATCCCTTTCATTTTTTCGGCAGCCCCGGGATTTTCTTTGTTCCGGTCCGGATGGTATTGAAAGGCCAGTTGCCGGTAGGCATCTTTGACCGCCTTTGCGTCCGCGTCCGGTTCAACTTCTAAAACCTGGTAATAATCTTTCTCCATTACACCTCCAAATTCTCCAAATTTCAATTCCCCAATGACCAAATTCCAAATAAATCCCAATATTCAAATCTCAAATTACAATGTTGGCAGGAAATAAATATGAGTGAATTCACGTTTCACATTTCAAGTTTCAAATCAAGCGGACTTTTGGCTTCTTTGTTAGTCGTGCTTTTGACTGTATGAGTGTAAATCATGGTCGTTTTCACATCGCCGTGACCCAGCAGTTCCTGAATGGTGCGGATATCATAATTGGCCTGCAGCAGATGACTTGCAAAGCTGTGGCGGAGCACCTCTGTTCTGACAGCCGGTCTTTCATCTGCATCAGAACGGACATGTCCGGGATATGTTCGTGTTCTGGCAGTCGGTCTGCCATTTGCGGATGTTTCCCCTCTGTCCTGACAGACTTCTGCCCTGTCTGTCACCGGCATCTTTTTTTTAACAGGACAGATCAGTTCATAAAAGAGAGATACGGCGTGAAATGCCTGATTCTGCTGTGCTTCGGCCTGATTTTTTTCCTGTAATTTGTTTGTAAAATGATGAAGACTGTCAGGTTCGGATTCAGGAAAATGATATTTGTGGCAGAAATCAGGATAATATCGGAGCCACTTTTTGTAATGATAATGAAAATTCTTCGGAATTCCCTTTTCATTCAGAAACGCGTCAAACTGAACTCTCAGATCAGACGGCATGTCATACATTTTATTACCCCGGCTGCCGGTTGCGGATCGCCTCCGCAGAGGCATTCTGGAATTATACTGAAACTGTATAACACCCCCAACGGGGTGTTATGCGGAAACTGTATAACACACTGATCGGGATGTTATACAGACAGTAATTATGAAAAAGCAGTCTGTCAATGTTTTTCTGAAACTGAAAGAATCCGTTTTCTTTCAGAGGCTCCCGGGAAAAATACAAAAAAGACTTGACAGCACATCTCTGTCTGTGTCAGTCTGTATTAATATGGAATGGAAGGCTGGAAAATTTCGGTCAGCCATAAAGGATGTTATACAGTTGAGTACGGGTTAAAATATGAGGCTGGTACCGCGGGCATAATATTTTTCTGGAAGATATACGGAAACTGTATAATCACTGGTTATG
>JAOZLU010000285.1 GCA_029934695.1 Desulfobacterales bacterium
CGTTTTTCACTGCGTGAAAAATCGAAATCCTCCACCCACCCTACTGCTACTGCGGTCTGAAAGAATACCATCTGCCGTAATTTCGTTTGTGCGTTTATCAAGGTGGGTTGCGGGTTTCGTTTTTCACTGCGTGAAAAATCGAAATCCTCCACCCACCCTACAACCCGGGATTTTCTTATGTGCGTATGTCATCGGCGGGCCGATGTCATGGGCCGCTTCTTTATGGCTCGCTTCCCCCGCGCTCTTGCAGGCAAAGGCCCTGCCCATACAATGTTTACAAATAGGGTCCCGTCAATTTTGATCAGATCCCCGATATTCTTCCCGGTCATACCGGAAGTATCACCGCCCACAAGTTCAATTTTCTGAGACTTGGCCAATTCTGTAATCGCCGCATCAAATTCATCCCGATCCATTCCGGACATTTTCCTCAACAGGTCAATTCTGTGAGTCTTCCTGCTTTCCAGCCTGGTTGTGGCGATTTTGAGTATTTTCTCTTTGTCCATACATAACCTCAGGCAGAAACCCGGCTTTTCTCTCCCGGGAAGGATTCCCTTTTTATTCAGCATCTTCATCAGGCAAAGGCGCAGATGACCCTCCAGCCGGAGATGCTCCTAAAGCTTTGCCGAAATCCCGAAAAACAGGATATTTTTTGCCATGAATTTTTTCCCGGATAAAGGAAGCAAATTCTGCGGAGGATACAAATTTCACCTGTCTGCCAGCATCAAAAATGGTAAAGTCTCCCTCTTTGACTGCGTAGTTGAGCAACGCCAGTGCGTACCATCTTGCTGCCTGCTTATCATCCAAAAAAATAATATGTCCCCCGCATTCCATGAAATGTTCGAGCATTTCATTTGCGTCCGTCCATCGGGAAATCATTGGAAAAGCAGAGCGTGTGTCACGGATATAGAAGGCTTTACCCGAGGGATGCCGGTTGAAAAAACTGATCCCCTCTCTGAGGCTGCGCTCCACAGAAGCATGGTTCTGTTCAATATCAATAATAAAAACAGCCTTGACCGGCTGAGAACCGGGCGACCGGATAATGCACATCATGTCAATATATTTTTCCTTATCCCCGGGACGGCTTAACGATTCGATATTAAATTTGTTTTGGGGAGCATTGTGACCCAGAAAGAGTTCCAGGGTACGTCTCAGATGCTCACGATCCGGCTGACAGCGTTTAAAATCAGACAGGATATTCTGATACAGGCTCTCAAACTCATCCTCCAACTGTTCAACGGAGGAAAGCGGTTCTGCCCGCCTTTTGTCAAGTATCGCCCTCAGCTGCCAGTTGGCCTGTGTGATGATTTTCCCCGGGTTTTCAAGTCCGCTCTGAAATGTTTTGATCAACTCATGTTTATCAAACGGAAAAAGATCATTTTCCTGATCTTCCCCAAGCACATAAGCCAGACGGCTCCGAATAAGTGCCAACGCCTGTTCAGGGGTACATCCCCCAATATCATAAGCATTGGTCTGAAGTTTGGAGACAACATGCTGATCCAATTTTTTTTTGAACTTATTATTCCATTGAAGTGTTCTGAAGCAGGCAATGGGCAGCATGGCTTTGGCTGTATCCGCCAGGAACGCAACCATCTTTCCCAGAGAGTGAATCTGCTCGTCTGTTTCCAGATTTCCCAACTGATCAAAACATAAGATCATCAGTTGGCGGTAACGCGCCATGAGTACGCCGAGCGCATTCAGGACACTGCGGGTTTCCTGTTCCAAAAACATGTCAGACCTGTTCTGTCGGCCCGGAACTCCGAGCAATGAAGTCTCTTCATCATCAATCACGCTCCCTTTGAGCCAGTTTACCGACGCGAGTCTCTTTTCCGGAATTCGATATTGAAACAGCACCTTCAGAAAGTTGTCAGGAAATTTGGGATATTCGAGGGTCATAAACTTGAGAGATATTTTCCCAACATATTCCAACACAGCCGGCGTCATCATATTATTTCTGAAAATATTTGTCGGATCTTTCAGGAGCTTGCTGAGAAATCTGGCGTGTTTCTGAAGATCTGAGGGCCGGAATATTTTTTCAATTTCTTCCTTAAAAATTTCTGCCAGAATTCTGTCAAGATGTGTCATGTCCGAAGCTTCATCCATCGGGTGACAGAGATTGGCAATCACTTCCCGCAAAAGATACCGATAGGTCTGTCCCGGATCTTCAATGGGCTGAATATAAACAAAGGGGAATGGAGGTTCAAAGCGACTCCCGTACTCAAGTATCCTGCTGATGAGATGGGTCCTGCCGCTGCCCACTTCCCCGAGCACAAGACCGGCAATGCTCTGAGCGGGGTCGGCTGCTTTTTGCCTGATGAGTTGACAGAGCATTTCAAAAGCGTTTTCGTTCACGGATTCAACATCCGGATATTTGCCTTCCCGAGGGTCTCCGACACTGGACGAAGTAAAAGGATTTTTTTCCTTTAATATATTCAGTTTTTCATCACGGTTCATTCTCTTCCCCGGTCACAGTGATGCAAAGCGCGCCTTTTTCACCCGCGAAACAAATCTGTTTTTCATTTTCAGTCATTATGTAAGGGATAGCCGTCTTCAAGCTGAATGGCATAAATTCCGGGCAAAAATTGTCAGTCATAGGTTATTGCAATTTAATGAAATCAGTGCTGATATTTTCCGGTCTGGCTCCTGCCATTGAATAATTTCAGACAGTTGCGGACAGACTTCCAGAACAATTTGCAAAATTGTTCCACAGTCAACTTTTCCATTGTGAGCCGCAGATGAACGCGGACGGACTGTCTGTCGCGGACTCATCCGCGTTCATCCGTGGTCATCCGCGGTTTGTAAAAGTTGTTCTCCCAAGAAAAAATTCCGAAAAATTTTTGGCCGGGTACTTATGTAAAATTAGCAATTTTTGTGAGGATTGTAAAGGGATAACTGCTCATTAAAGAATTTGCATTTGCGGGATGAATGACAACTTGCAACAACTCGTCATTCGTAAGTTTTCGTAACTTACTGAAATCAGTGATGCTGCCATCTGCTGTTGAATGATTTCTGCGGCTTTTTACTGTCGGGATGCTGCCATCTGCTGTTGAATGATTTCTGCGGCTTTTTACTGTCGGGGATTTGTGTACAGGACAAAAAAATTCAGATTTTCGGACAGCCTTTAATAAGTATCTGACCAAAAGTTTTCCGGGATTTTTTTCTGGGAAAACAGCTTCCACAAACCACGGATGAACGCTGATGAGTCCACCGTCTGCGTTCATCTGCGGTTCACAATATGCAAATACCTTAAAACATATGGCCAATTACTTATCGGATGGTCAGATGATTCTGTCTGAAATACCCATACTCAGTAATATCAGCACATTGTCATTTTTTGTCCTGTACACAGGTCGGAATTTAAAAGCGTGTGATCAAAATGAATGTCAGATTTTCTGAAGGCTCAAATTAAAATCAGGTGGGTAATTTGGTACGCCTGGCAGGATTTGAACCTGCGGCCTACGGATTAGCTTACCACTACAGATTTCCCTGCCAACTCGCCAAAGTTGTTTGTGGTCTGGACCATATCTTCGCCATCTCAGGCGCAGCACGTATGGCCTCTACGGATCCTTGCAATATCAGTAAACATGATAATAACTGCCAGTTTCCTCGGTGTTGCCATCAGCATGATCTGTTAAGGGTTCACCGATACAGTGCTGTCCACTTTGCCGGTTCCTTTTCCCGACAAAGGCTCCTATTATGTTGAAGTCCGTTGCTCTATCCAGCTGAGCTACAGGCGCGTCTGAATGTAAATAGATGTGTATCACATTTTTTTTTATAAGTCCATAAAAAAAATAAAAATATGTCCAATAAATTTATTTTTATTTTAACATTCTGAAATAAAAGTTTTTTCCTGCCCGTCCGGCAAAGAATGAAAATCCCTCTGACCTTCAACTTTTCACTTTTCACTTTTTATTTTTCACTTTTCATTTTTCATTTTTTATTTTTCACTTTTCATTTTTTATTTTTCACTTTTCATTTTCAACTTTCCGCCTGCCTGAGTTACATTCAAAATATATTTAAATCATTATAGCCCATTCGATAGCAGTTTTATAAGGATACTGATCAGAGAATGAAAATACAGAACAAATTTTCTTGAAAATGTCAGCGTTCTCTGATATGATTATTTTTGATTTTAGCCGACTTCGCGGAATAAATCTTGGATATGCTGAAATTACACCAAATAATTTGAGAACCGTGTCACCCTCCGGACAGATGATTCAAGGTATTCTCAATAATTTCAGATTTTTTTATGAAGCATCCGAAGGATTCGGGTTTCATATATGCCTGTCCTGTTTGCCTTATCTGTTGAGCGTCTGAAAATTCCAGACTTAAAACACAGTTTTATAAGTTAAGGATAACAGAAAAACAAGAAATTTCTTAAATAACCGAATGAAAAAGGTGTTACCGTATGGGGAAAGATGCCAATAAATCAGCAGGTCGTTCCTCTGACAAAGCGATTGTGAAGTTTGACCCTTTGCAGCGATATCTGGCTGAGGTGAGTCAGTACAAACTCCTGACCAGAGAGGAAGAAAAAAAGCTTGCCCTGAAAGTATGGGAAGAGAGTGACAGGGATTCCGCTTATAATCTGGTGACCTCCAATCTGAGGCTTGTCGTAAAGATTGCTCTGGAATTCCAGAGGGTGTGGATGCAGAATCTTCTGGACCTGATTCAGGAGGGAAATATAGGACTGATGCAGGCAGTCAAAAAATTTGATCCATATAAAAATGTCAAATTTTCATATTACGCGTCGTTCTGGATAAAGGCATATATTCTCAAATTCATCATGGACAACTGGCGCCTTGTGAAAATCGGAACAACTCAGGGGCAGCGAAAACTTTTTTTCAAATTAAAAAAGGAAAAGCAGAAACTGATTGATCAGGGGTTTGATCCCAAACCCAAGCTTCTTTCGGAAAGGCTGGGCGTATCTGAACGTGAAATTGTGGATATGGATCAGCGCCTTGACGGCTGGGACGTTTCTCTGGATGCCCCTTTAAAAGAGGATTCAGCTACTGAGCGAATCGACTTTTTAAGTATGTCTGCCGAATCCGCAGAGGACAAAGTGGCAAAAAAGGAGATGGATGCCCTTCTTCACGATAAAATTGTAGTATTCAGAAAAAAACTGAGCAAGAGAGAGCTTGAGATATTCAATCAGCGTATTTTCTCAGACAGCCCTTCAACACTTCAGGAAATCGGAGACCGTTATGGAATATCACGGGAACGGGTCCGTCAGGTGGAAAAGAATATTGTTGATAAGATGAGGGAATTTTTCAGGCAGGAAGTAAGCGATTTTGATTCATACATTGACTGAGAGATTGAAGAATCAGGGCAAAGAATTATTTCCCAATCCGTCAGCCGTAAGTTCTCGCAACTTACTGAAATCAGTGATGCTGGACTGACATTTGCCGCTGAATAATTTCAGACGGTTAAGGACAGCTTCACGGCCAAGGTTTTCAGAAAAGCCGGGTTTCTTTCCCTTTTCCCCGAAATGACGGGCGAGTGGGGACCACCCGGTTTTTATCACAAGTGTTTATTTTGAATGTTTGCATAAAATCAACGGGTTACATATTTTTTCTGTGGCATGTCCGCAAATATAAAAAAATAACACAGGATATTGGAAAAAATGAAAAATAACTTTTTGAAATTAGCTGTCTTTATTGTGACGCTGGCATTGAATCAGGTGCTTTTTTCAGGTTGCGTGTCAAATAAAAAGATAGAAAAAAAGGTGGAAGCACCGCCTGTGATTAAGGTGGCGCCTTCACCCAAAATTGAACAGAAGGATGATAAAACGCCGCCTGCTTCTTTGGTACCGACGGCTTTTTTTGAACCTGACGGTCGGTATTATTATTATATGGAAGCTCAGTTGCAAAGAAAAAAAGGCAACACGGATGAGGCTGTTGACTACATCAGAAAAGCAATAGAAAGTGATCCGGAGTCTTCATATTTACAAAGAGAGCTGGCAGACCTCTATTTACGTCAGAATGACAGCCAGAATGCGTTAATTGTTGTCAAAAAGATGATAGAAAAAAATCCGGACAGCCTGGAAGCCCTGATTGTCTATGGAAAGTTGAAGCAGGGACTGAAGCAGACAGACGGGGCCCGGGAAGCTTATGAGAAAGTTCTTGCAAAGGATCCGAAACAAAAAGATATCTATCTGCTCCTTGGCGGCCTGTATTTTGAAGAAGGATATCTGGCCGATGCATTCCGGGTATATGAGCGACTGATTCAGCATTTCCCTGAATCGTATGCAGGACATTTTTTTCTTGGAAAAATTCATGTAAGACGAGGCAATTTAATTGAGGCTGAAAGGGAATTTCATAAAACCCTGAATCTGGAGCCTGACCTTGAGGAACCCCAGTTTGAGCTGTTGAATATTTACGAAATTCAGGGAAAGAAGAAATCAGTTGTTCATCTGTATGAGGATATCCTTGAAGATGATCCTGACAATATAAGAGCCATGATGGGGCTTGCCTATTTTCATCACAAAACCGGCATGTCAGAGGATGCTGAAGAACTGCTCATGGAACTGGGTCTGAGAAGCGTCTCTGATCCTGAAGTTATCAGAAAAGTGGTTCAGAATTATGTTGACCAGAAAAAATATGACGCTGCCATCACCATCCTTGAAGGAATGTTAAAGGGATCTCCGGATAATTCAGATATTCATTATGCCGCAGGTATCGCCTTTGACGGAATTAAAGATGACGAGATGGCGATCAGGCACTTTAAAAAGGTGTCGCCAGATTCCACGTTCTATAATAACGCTGCGATTCATATCTCTTTTTTATATCAGGAAATGGGAGAAATTGAGGAAGCCATACGTTTTTTAAAAAGCGTTATTGAAAAAGTGCCTGACAATCCGGAATTCATGGTCTATCTGGGCGCATTTTATGAAGAGGCCGAGGAATACCGGAAGGCTGTGGAAACGCTTAAAAAAGGTCTTGAAACTGATCCTGAGAACGCCAGGCTCTATTTTCGCATGGGGGTTGTCTATGACAAATGGGAAAAAAAAGAAAAAAGCATGGAATCCATGAAAGAAGCCATACGGCTTGACCCTCAGAATGCCAATGCATTGAATTATCTCGGATACACTTATGCGGATTTGGGACAAAATCTGGATGAGGCCGAGCGTCTCATCAGGAAAGCCCTGAAATACAAACCTGATGACGGCTACATTATGGACAGTCTGGGATGGGTCTATTTTAAAAAAGGACTTTTCCACAGGGCCGTCAGGATTCTTGAAGACGCTGTCCGTCTGGTTCCTGACGATCCGATCATACTGGAACACCTCGGAGATGCCTATCTGAAAATACATGAGAAGGCAAAAGCGATTGAATTTTATAAAAAATCCCTTTCAGAAAGGGAGACGGACAAAGAGAGCCTTGAAAAAAAACTTCGGGAATTGACCGGGAGAAAGTTTTAGCATCCAAAATTAATCAACTGAGGAATCATAACCAAATAACATCCTGAGCAGGCTTGTTTCGGATTGGCAAATCTGAACTGTCGAATGTGTCAATCCGAACGGGGGGTGTTATTCGGTCATGATTGCTTAACCGTAAAGTGCCAGTTCTGATGATTAAATCCCTCATTCATTCTGTTCTGTATAAAAACCGGTCTTTTTTAAAAAACCTGGTTTGCTGGAGTTTTCTGCTGCACACTCTTTTTTTTATGTCTGCCTGCAGCATCCTTACGGGAAGAGTTTTTGAAAGCTCATCTGATTCGATTGAAGCACAGAGCCTGATTTCTGCGCTGAAAAATAAAAATGATTCCCTTAAAAGTTTCAAAGGCATTGGAAAGATAAAGCTGTGGAACAAGAACGGTTCCATGTCCACCCGCATGGCATGGCTCGGAGCAGAACCGGTAAATCTTCGCATAGCAATTTTCGGTGCTTTGGGCCAGCCAGCCGAGAGCATGGCAAGTGATGGCAAATGGTTTTATTTTTTATCCCATGCCCATCAACAATTTAAGAAAATACGGTCCGCTGACCCCAACTTGAAAAGAATGATTTCAATCTCCGTCAAATCGAGTGATATTATCGCCCTGCTTGGCGGTCGTGTGCCGATTCAGGCGCATCATTCAGCTTCAATAATAAAGGATAGGGCCGGATATGTTCTGCTCTTGAAAACAAGGCTGGGAACTGTTCGTGAAAAGGTATTCATGGATGAAAGCAAAACAGATGTCCGTAAAATCGAAATTTTTGACACATTCGGATTTCTGGTCTGGCGCGCAGAATTTGACAGGATGCAGAATATAAAGGGATATCAGATTCCTTTTCTGCTGAGGGTGTCAAATGATGACGGCGCAGGCTTTCAGCTTCATATAAACAGATATTGGCCGGCTGTTGCGATCTCACCGCTGAAATTTGTGCTGAATCCGATTGCTCAGTGACCATTTTCCCCCCCCTAAAATATGGCAACGTAGGGTGGGTGGAGCGTAGCGTAACCCACCTTGTGCGGATATCCGGAGGTGTCTGGTGGGTTGCGCTGCGCTCCACCCACCCTACATCTCAGTGGTAGTGGGATGTTGGTGGGTTACGCTGCGCTCCACCCACCCTACATCTCAGTGGTAGTGGGATGTT
>JAOZLU010000894.1 GCA_029934695.1 Desulfobacterales bacterium
ATGCTTGATGTTGGATGCTTGATGTTGGATGCTTGATGTTGGATGCTTGATGTTGCTTAACTCTGGATTAATTGGTATGTGGAAAGATCGCACAGATATAACAGATAGTGTTGAATATGCACATCAGTTTCGGGAACAAGCCATGGAATTGGTTCAAGGGTGTAGCAATAAAAGCGAACTGAGAGAATATAATCGTCAACGATCTTGGTGAGCATATATTATCTCAACAGGAGATATAACTGATGTCTTCAACTATCGGCGGAGAAGATATAAGCCATGACCTTTCAGCAGAAGAAAAGGACAGACTGGAAAAAAAATTCGTGCCCAAGCAAGTAAACTGATGCTGACAGGAAATAAGAAAAAAAGAAAATCCTTATTAAATCAGGCGAATGAAATTTCACGGCGTAAATCCAGACGTGCTGATCGTCATTAGAGGTATTCCATGAAAATATATTTAAATAAAAATAAGCTGCTTGCAGATAAATATCAGCAACTGCTGGCTTCCAACTGGACATCTGAAACAATGAGAGACAGTCTTAAACTGGCAGATTCCTTTCTTGGCAACTGCGACCCTCCTCTTGGTTTTTCCGAATTAATCCAAAGTCATGGAAAATCACTACTGCCTGATTTTTTTATCTCCACTCGCTTTAAAAATTATCTGAAAGATCAGTCTGCGCTGCTTAACAGTAAAAATCTCCCCGGCATCCCTGGAAAAATACCGAAAAGACGCTCCCCGTCAAAAATCAGATATTCCAGGCTAACACTCGAGATCGTTTATAATCTGGCTTTTCCCATATTCTTAGCCCGTAAGAATGAAGATAATTTTATTTTAGAGGGAGATATCAGATTCTTTCGGGATATCCAGAGCCTTATTTTTATACTTGCCTCTGATTTTATACTGCCGCGTTTACGGGAACACCGTTTAAGAGAAGAATCCGATTATCTCAACCTTGTTATGTTCACTCACAGTCTTATGGTATGGCACAATCATCCGGCTCATCAGAATCAGCTTTTTTCAATAGTGTTTGATAATATGGGATTTCATGAGGCTGTTATTGAATGCCTGCATACTGCTTTCAGGCTGACATCGCCGGAAGAGCATGATTATCTTACCAAGGCTCAGGCATACTGGGCAGCACTGATTGATGCCAAAATGCCTGACAGAGCCAAAGAATTTATATTGAGACTCCTTCGTAATTCTCCGGAGGCATATTTTGATGAGATAAAAGAAATCATTGAATTAACCTTTGCATTGGAGCAAAGGTGCTGATGATAAGATTAATTCCCAACTCCAGGAGTTGATATGGTTACATTTCTTCATGCTGCGGATATTCATCTCGATAGTCCGCTGCGTAAGCTTGAGCTTTATGAGGGCGCGCCGGTGGAGGCCCTGCATACAAAGGAGGATGCCGGCGGCTCGGATTTGGCAATCGTTCGACTGAGTTCACGCCGAAGCCGAGCAGCGGGAGACCGAGCCGAGCAAGGGAGGAAATGTAGTCATGGCTAAAAGAAAACTGACCCGTTCCGAAAATATGTCGAGAATCCGCAGCCGCAACACCAAGCCTGAGCTTCAATTACGGCGGGCGTTGTGGGCCGAGGGATGCAGATACCGGCTCCATTATGATTTACCCGGGCGCCCGGATGTGGTCTTCCTTGGTGACCGCCTCGCGGTATTTGTGGACGGATGCTTCTGGCATGGGTGCCCCATCCATTACTCAGCCCCCCGGACCCGGGAAGATTTCTGGAAATCCAAGCTCAGAAAAAACGTCACAAGAGATTTTACCGCGGATGATGCGCTGGTCTCGGCCGGCTGGCGGGTGATCCGGGTATGGGAACATGAACTCAGGCGTATTGATGAGGTTGTCGCACGAATACTCAGCACACTTGGCCGGGGAAATAAAACATACCATGCGGAGCCACCGTTCGTTACGAATATTGCGGAGTCGTCCGCACAGTACGGATCGGTGCAGCCTCGCGAGATTATTGAGACACCCCGGTGGATCTGCAACTGCGGAAGCAAAGATATCCGCATTCTCTCGGTAAACGGGCATGGTTCGCTCCGACCAAATTCCCGTCACCGTCCTGAATCTGCTGAACTGATATGCCGGGAGTGTCGGAATATCTGGTGCGTCAAGGTGTCGGGCGGTCCTGAAATTGACTGATTCTGACGGATTTTGTTGATCCTGT
>JAOZLU010000286.1:0-5284 GCA_029934695.1 Desulfobacterales bacterium
CAACAAACAACAAACATCAAACATCAAACAACAAACATCAAACATCAAACATCAATACTGCGTATGACGCTGTTCCAATTGAATAATAGTGGGAGTAATAAAAATGAGAAGCTCTTCTTTATCCTCGCCTTTGGTTTTTGATTTAAAAAGCCAGCCCAGCAGGGGAATTTTTGACAACCCGGGAATCCCTTCGGTCGAGCCACGTTCGGTTGACTTGATGATGCCGCCGATGACAACTGTATCGCCGTCATTCACCAGCAGCTCTGTCTTGGCCTCCTTCTTGTCAAAAGACTGCTCACCGCTGATCACCTTTCCCAAGTCGTTTTTGGTAATATTGATGGTCATGGAAATGCGGCTGTCAGGAGTGACGTGGGGAATAACTTCCAACAACAGATCCACATCTTTGAATGTCGTCTTTATTTTTCCGTCATCTACCGTCTGATACGGATAACTGATCCCCTGTCTGATGGTCGCCCTCTTGTTGTCGAGCGTGACGATTTTGGGCGCGGAAACGATTCTGAGTTCCCCCAAAGATTCCATTGCCATAAGTTTTGCATTCAAAGCCAGTGGCGTTCCTGCAATACGCATAAAATTAAAGCCGATGCTGGCGACATCCGGTACCGCCACATCCATCGCCATCTCGTATCCGTAAGTCCCTCCGAAAAGATCATAGCTCCTTTGCGGACCGGTCCCGGCGTTGGAAGCATCCTCCTGAATGCCTCCTTTTGCGCCCCATTTCGTCCCGAACCCTCTTGAAAAGTTGGAGCTGACCTCAACAATCCTCGCCTCAATAAGCACCTGGGGAGTTACCCTGTCGAGTTTCTCAACGATTTCCTTGGCCCACCCTATCTTCTCAGCTGTATCCGTCATAATGACCATGTTGGTACGATCATCCACGCTCGCAGTTCCCCGCTTTTCGGTTAATATCTCTTTGATATGCGGCAGGATCTCCTTTTTCGCATTGGAATAATTGATGGCAATATATTCGGTAAGAAGCGGCTCAAGAGCCTTTTTCTGCTCCTTGAGAGACTGTTCTGCCAGCTTTCTCTCCTCCCGGACTTTCTCCTCATACTGAATAGTCTTTATCGTGGCGATCCGGATGATATCGCCTTCATACGTTCTGCCCAACTGATTCATCTTCAAAATGAGATCAAGCACCTGATCCCACGGAACAGGATGCTCAAGCGTCAGCGTGACCTTGCCGGAAACATTATTGTCTATGGCAAAGTTCTTGCCGCTGACCTCTCTCAGAATGCGAAAGACATTTTTAATATCCGTCTCAAAAAAATCCAGCGCAATCTTCTCTCCGGTGTATTTCTTGGGCGCATCAGGCACTGCGATATCCTCATCATCCGAGAAGTCATCAATATCAGAAGAGGGAGCTTCGGAAGCCAGGGACGCGGGAGATGCAGAATACAAATCGGTTTCCGCTGATGGAGGCTGTCCCATATCAGATGTGTCATACAGAGAGGGAGCAGGCGGACTGTCGTCCGGAATCCCGGCCTGTCCAGCCGGCGTTTCCGTCTCAGTTTCCGTCACCTTCAATTCCGACTCCGGTCCCGTCACTTCCAATGAGGTTTCTCCGGTCCCCTGAAGCTCTGTCGAAGGGGGGGTCTGTGCAACAAGCGATTCAGGGGGGATTGAAGACGCTTCAAAATGCACCATCACCAAGTTCCTGCCCGAGTCATCTGTTATCTGTTCGACAAAATATGGCACAGCCTCGCGCAGATCAATTTCAAACAAGGACGTGTTTCTCAAGCCAGGCCTCCGGATCGGAGTTATCCGATTCACAGCACTTTCAAAATGCGTAGTGATCAGGGCGCCTTGTTTATAGCGATGGTCAGGAATTTCAGTGTCAAAAAGTTTCAGTTCCAGCTTTTTATCGGCCGTCTTAACGATATCATAAGTCACTTGCCTTGAAGTCTCAATAATAAGGGAAGACTTGCCAGCCTCCTCAGGTACAAACACAATCAGATTCGCATTTGCAGGTTTCCCGGATATGGTCTGTTTCGGAACTGGGAAAGGAGAAGGCAGAAGCGCACCTGCACCCTGAGCAGTACCCTGAACTTGTCGAAGGGGGGATCCCACGCGAATAACAAGCCCGTCCTTATCAGGAATTGCTGAAAAAGCTGAAAGATATGCTTTTTGCGTGTCAATGACAATCTGAAGTTTGTCTGAATCCCGGCCGGCCGGGGAGGAGATCACTTTATATCGGACTCTTTTCACCCATTGGGTATCCACAGGAAATGTCTTTTCCGTTTTCTCATCACTGAATACATTTGATATGTCAAAAATGATGCGAGGAGGAGTTTCGGTAACGGATGTTTTGTAATTTGTGATGGGTCCGTCCCCTCTTACAGTAACAACCGTACCGTGTTCCTGCTGACTCGCATATACGGACTGAAGACGCGTTGCAGACGGATAAATCGCCGCTGGCAGTTGGGAGTCGTCCCTGATATTCGATCCGACATGAATCTCAAGGCCGTTTTCAACAGGCATGGCCACAAAAGCGGAAAGATATGCTTTTTTCGTATCAAGAACAACCCGGAGTCTGTCAGGATAAGCGTAATACCGAACCCGCTTCACCCATTTGGAATTCACAGGAACCCGCTTTTCCTTTTTATAAGGACTTTTGATGTTAAATATGTCAAAAACAATACGGGCAGGGCTGTCAATGGTAAATGCTTTATAATTTGTTATAGCTCCGTCTGCTCCCACAAAAACTTTCAGACCGTCTTTTCGACGAGTTGCATATACGGACTGCACCCGGGTTGCGGGGGGGAAACGGGTGCTGATTTTGGATGCCGGTTTGTGAATTTCATATTCAGGGACCCAAGATTTAAGGGCCGGATTCCAAACTTCAAGGGCCGGTTTTTTCCTCTCTTCAATTCTCCTCGGAGGAAAACCGGTCCTCTCCCAAGGCTTTACCGCAGAATGAGGAATAAGTTGTTTTTTTGAAAAAATCTGCTTTTCCCCTGCATCAGACTTGACAAATGATATTTTGATCCCTGTATCTTCACGGGTCACATCGTAAGGAGCATCTTTTTTCAGCAGGATTTCGATCCTGGACGTGTGACCGTTTTCAGTCAGCTCCGAAGCTTTTATGGAACTGACAATATGGCTCTCCGATATATCCTGTTCAAATCCCCGATCAGGATATGAGACAAGTTTCGGATCAAGTGATGTTTCAGAAAAATAGAGGATGATGGCGAGAGGGGAAGGCTGCTTGACCGACGTATAGGCCAAAAGGCGATTTCCCTTAATCTGCACATCCGTGGTTTCAGATGCCTCGGTCATGCTTATATCCCTGATAATCCTGCCCTTTCCCGACTCCGGAAATGCCTCAGCATCCGAAGTGAGTCCCGTGCGTTTCAGATCTCCGCTTTCCTGAGAACTGACAGAAATACGGGAAGTGCATCCTGTAAGGACAAGAGCCGTCAGTAAAATCAGAAAAAAAGTGATCTGAAATCCGAAATCTTTTTTATAAGCTGCCCCTTTCCAATTTCCAGTTCCCAGTATCCGATCACATTTCATAATAGTCTTCTCCAAACGGTTTCTGAAGTTTCAGTTCTCTTTTGCGGATAGTTATCTCACCTGAAAAATTTTCGCCCTCTTCGACGACGACGATCCTGTTGCTTAAAATTTCCGACACCCTGCCCGAATGTATTCCGATATAGGTGCCTTTCGTAATGATATATCCTTTGCCGGAAGCTTCTTCCACCAATGCCCTGTTTCCGCTTTCGGCGCGGACGATCCCGACCAGCTTCAACTGACTCAGATCCACTTTTTCAAGAGGTGTCCGGGGGATACGCTTTTTTTTCTTTACCTTTTTCTTCCCTTTCTTCGCTTCTGCTGCTTTTGCTTTCTTTTCCAGTTCAGATTTTGAGATGGGCTTTTCTTCCTTGAACAAAGGGGCAAACGGATCAGTTTTTCCCTTAGGATTATATATCTCGTCTTTTTTTCCAGCTTTTTCCTCTTTCTGACCTATGCCGAAAAGTGAGGCCATTGCTTTATCACTTACTCCGTCCTCGTCGGTTTTTGCCAGTTTCTGTTTTTCGCCCGATTTCGGGGATATCTCCGTAGCAGGCTGCTTTTTATCCGGTTTATCCTTTTTTGCAGGCGGTTTCACATCCGGCAGAGACGGGGTTCCCTGATCAGCTTCGGGAACAGATTTTTTCGGGCGTGAGACATCATCTTTCCGGGCGATTTCCTTTTCCTCATCCGGTTTTTCAGATTTCTCTGATTTTGGGAGTGAGGAAGCCGCAGAGCTTTTCTTATCTTTATCTTTTTTAAGGGGTTTGATATCTTCGGCATCCGGTGTCAAAGTGGCTGAATCGGCCGTGGATTTTGACATATATCCTGCTTTTGCCAATTTCTGCCCGGTGTCGGGGACAGATTTTTGTTCCGAGTCTTTTTTATCCAACTTGCCATTTGGAGCAGCCTGCTTCGTATCCGGCAAAGGATGTCCTGCGTCAGAGGCAGGCTTTTCCGACTGTGCCGCCTTCTTTTTCCGGGCCATTTCAATTTCCGGCTTCAGGGGAGAAGCTGTTTTTTGTTTGTTTATGTCTTTATCTTTTGGGTCTTTGTCTTCTGAGGGTTTATCATCTCCGATTTCCGGTGTCACAGGCTCCGGTTCTGCTTCTGCCAATTCCACAGATTTTTGTTCCGGATATTTTCCGTCTGGCTTATTGCCTTTTATTGCCGTTTTCATATCCGGCGAAGAGGCAGCTTCCTCCTCTGTATCAGAGACACCTTCCTGCTTCGCGGGTGTTTCCTCCGACGGCAGCACATCTTTCGGTCTGGGGGAGGTTATTTTTTTCCGTATCACTTTGTTTTTTTCAGACGAAGATGATTCCGGTTTTGCTTTTGCAAGTTTCAACGCTGACTGTTTTGCTGGCTCGGCCTGCTTCAGATCAGAGGAAGAATCGGTGCTTCCCACCTGTGACTGATCCAAATCAGAGGGAGAATCAGTTTTCCCAGCCTGTGACTGCTCCAAGTCGGAAGAAGAATCGGTTTTTCCCACCTGTGACGCATCATCCCGCGGCTTTGCACCTATCTTCTTTCGGATCTCTCTGGGTTTTTGAGGCGGTTCCCCGGTTTGACTGTCACACCCCCAAAAAAGGGGAAAAAGACATAAAAAACAGACCATAAGACGTATTATTGTTGTTTTCATCTGTTGTCAACCTCTTCCTTGCTTTGCTTAGTATCCGTGACCGAACAACTTCCTCATTTTCCGCTACTGCCGGATTGACGGGCATTATCTGTTTTTGGTGGCAAGCGTCTC
>JAOZLU010000286.1:5384-8555 GCA_029934695.1 Desulfobacterales bacterium
TTATTTGGTCATCATTCCTTAACTCGACAGTAAAAATTGCCGATGGAAAAAATCTGCCAGCTTATTTTTTCTTTTTTTTATCATCCTTCTTTTTGGACGGCGCAACCTCCACAAACTTGTAGGTGACGGCCATACATGATGCAACAAGTTCATTTTCTTTTGCTGATTTGCCTTTGCTCTTTTTTGCTGATGAGCTGATCCGAATATCTTTTATATTGACAATTCTGTTCAGCCTTGCAATCTTGTCAAAAAAAAGTACGACATTGTGATAATTTCCTGACACTTCTATTTCTATAGGAATTGGAAGATAAAAAGGCTTCTTTTCTTGTGCTCCCTTCTTCTTCTTTTTTTTCTTCTTTGGTGCCTTGGCTGGCTCAAACAGCAGGAATTCCAGATCAGCATCCTGGCCGGCACGGGAAATATCTGTCAGCAGAAGAGGTATCTGAGCATCCTCAGGAAGCGATTTTTTGGCAATAGCGAAATTCATCTCCACATCTTTTATTTCCTTTTCGACTTTTTTGAGCTGGTTGGCTCTTTTTTTCGCTATACTGAGTTCATCCTCAACTGTTTTCAGTTCTTTTTTTAATTCCCCGATTTTTTTATATTGCGGAAGATAAGAAAAATATATGAAAGGTGCAATAATTAACAGGAAGGCTCCGCCGCATATCGCTATCCTGACAGTTTTTGACAGTTTTTCTATTTTCTCGACAAGAGGTTCAATTGATTCGGAGATACCCATTTTTATTTCTTTTTTGCCTTGCTTTTTGCCTTGTTTTTGTCAGGTGCTTCCAAAGGCACCTTCACACATGAAATTTCAAAACCTTTCAGATTGATACCTGGTTTACCCTTTCCCTGACTCAGTTCTTCCCGGTGAAGAGTCACTAATTTTACATTATCAAACATTTTTGTCCCCCCCAGACTTTTTGCATTTTCAAGGCGGGTCATAAAATCAGCCGCTGTTTTGTTATCTAAGGCAATTCCCTTAATTTCAATGTTAACGTCAACTTTTTCCTCAGTTATTTTTTTCTTTTTTTTCTTTTCTGTTCCGTCTTCTTTTTTCACTGTCACTGTTATTGTTTTTTTTGTTACAGTGATTTTTTCCAGCGATTCAAAATAGGTGAACCACATCCGATTCTCGATCACCATATCTGACATGGTTTTAAGAAGATAGAATCCGTCCTTCCGATTCAGGTCAAGAACATTTATTATGTTCAGTTTTTCTTGAACAAGAGCCATCTTCTCTCTGATTTTCTCAACCTTTTCAACGATCTTATTATATTTGACCACCTCTTTCCGGACACCTTCTATCTGAGTGTTCAACGCTTTGATTTTGCCGCCCAGATGGATGTGGTAAAAGCTCAGAATAGCGATAAAACCCACCACTGCGGCGACAAAGATGAGTATCTGATTGCGTACATTCTCTTTTTTTCGCGCAGCGCGATAAGGCAGCAGATTAATTCGTATCATTATGTAATTTGTAGTTTATAATTTATAATTGACAATTATCAATTTACTTGTCATCCGCTCTTCTCATTGCAAGCCCCATGCAGATGGCAGCTTGCGGCGATATCCGTTCAAGGTACGAAGGATCAAAGTCTTTGCCTACGGAAAAGTTTTCAAAGGGGTTGATAATTTCAACTTCAGAGGATGTTTCTTCAGCCAGAAGCTCACGAAAATCTTTGATATTGGCTCCTCCTCCGCTCAAAATGATCTTCTGGATATGGTCACCGGGGTATGTGGAATAAAAAAAATCAAGTGCGCGTTTAATTTCCGTACACCAGTCCGCTATCACCGACCCGATAATTTCTATCAGCTCTTTGGGGGGAATGCTGTCCGGCCGGGTTCCATGGAACATCTGTTCAGCTTCTTCCAGCGGGCAGCCCATGGTTGTGACAATCTGCTGAGTTATCTGTCCGCATCCGAGAGAAACATCCCTTATTAGTACAGAAGTGTTCCCTTTCATGATATTCAGCGTGGTTTTGCTGGCACCGATGTCAATCAGCGCGACATTCCCTTCTTCTGTATCATAATTTGCCTCATAAATGTTTTGCAGTGCAAACGCGTCAACATCCATGACACAGGGATTTAATCCGGCCATTTGAATAAGACTGGCATAGTCATTGACAATTTCCTTTTTGGCTGCGACAAGAAGCACATCCATCTGACCCGGATTTTCCATATTCTCCCCGATTATTTGAAAATCAAGGTTCACATCACTGACATCAAACGGAATATATGATTCTGCTTCGGACTTGATTTGTTCATGAAGTTTATCCTCTTCCATAGTGTCAAGGGTTATCGTTTTGACGATAATTGAGTACCCTCCGATGGATATGACAACATTCGTTTCCTTTATTTTATACATCTTAAAAAGTTTACGGATGAAATCGGAAACCGCATCAGGGTTCTTTATCGTGCCATCTTCAATTAAGCCCGGCTCAATATCAATAACGCCGAACTTTTTAAGGCTGTATCCCTGTTTTGCTTCTGCAAGCTCCCCAACTTTTAATGTTCTGGATCCCACATCCA
The DNA here is from genome assembly GCA_029934695.1 of Desulfobacterales bacterium. Taxonomy (GTDB): domain Bacteria; phylum Desulfobacterota; class Desulfobacteria; order Desulfobacterales; family 4be13; genus JAOZLU01. The sequence goes on from JAOZLU010000286.1 coordinate 7,914, forward strand.
AGCCAATGGTACGAATCTTTTTTTTCCCAAATGCCATAGTTTACACTCAATTGTCAAACATCTTGTTTTGCCAAAAAAAGGAAAATCGGATATTGATGATTTTTTTTTGACATCTGCGGGTTTTCAGAAATTAAATTTTACAGTCAGACGCGCTGATCAAAAATTTATCTGACAAAACAACAGCTCCTGAGTCGTTTTTCACAGCATTTAACATACTCAACAGTGAAAAGCCACAGCACAAAGTTGAAGATCATCCGTAACTCGCTGAAATCACTGATCGGCAGATATCAGCCTGAATTTTTTATTTTCATCAATTTCAATAAGTTACCAGAGTTTATAGTTGTCAGGCAATATAAATAAAAAATAATGTGTCTGGCACTGAAAAAATAGCTTACCAAAATTTACGGCACTGTGTCAATGGAAAACACTTATTCATTTCCCGGCTGACAGTCTGAAGGAGTGCTGAAATGTAAAAGTGCTGAAATTTCATTAAGGCCTTGACTTTGATTATCACAAACTTTAAAAAAATATTTTTGAGACTGAGCATCAGATTTGGTTCTTCAGGCATGATTTTTGCGTTAACCATACCCAAACATCAAACATCAAACATCAAACATCAAACATCAAACATCAAACATCAAA
>JAOZLU010000895.1 GCA_029934695.1 Desulfobacterales bacterium
TCCGGTGTTTCCTGAAAGTCTATGACGAAGAGGGGACGCCGCTGATGTTTCGGTACTATGATCCGAGGGTTTTGCGGGTGTATCTGCCGACCTGTACTGAGGCGGAATTGGAGTATGTGTTTGGGTCGGTGGGGCGGTATGTTGTTGATGGGGAGAAAGGAAATGAGATGATTGAGTTTGCTTTTGAGGATAGGCAGCTTCTGAAGAATATACTTCAATTAAAAAATGAGAAATCCCATGTTGACTATCCGTAAAGAACAAATGGACTCATTGAGTCAATACATGATCAGAAGTTTTGAAAATCGTATGTTTCTTCATTTAAAAACAAATTTTTCAAATGAAATAAAAGCTTTGCAAGAAACAGATTTGCGTACTTTTATTCAAAAAGGCATCAAAAGATCGAAAGAATACGATATAATATTAGAAGATGATGTCAGACGTTATTTGGAATTTATGGCAATGTACGGCCATGATTTTGATATAAATCCAAAAACAGCTTGGGCTATCAAAATTCTTTCCACTGAAAATGGTGATGGAACGCTAAAAATGGATATGATTGATGAGAAAGAACTATCAATTTTAAGGAAAAAGAGATGAGTAGGCTCTCAAGACCTCTGAGTAGGAATGCTGTCAAAAAGGCAGACGCTGAATTTCAGGCTAAACATCCTGAGTTGAAAGGTCAGCCTTTGAGTCGAACCGATCCCAGCCAAGCATCGTTACGTCGAGAGTGGGTTGATTTGTATAAAAAACATGGCGGTAAAGTTGAGCCGCCAAAAGCAGGGAGTAAAAAAGTTGGAAAAGCAACGGCTTCTTGTCCGTCATCAAAGAAAAAGTCACCTCTGAAGAAGAAAGGGTCACAGGCGTTTAAGCGTGACAGTAAGGGGAATATTAAAGCCAAAAAAGTTGGTGGTATTACGGAAGCAAGGCATAATGGAGCGCCGGGAGAGATATTTGTAATAGAAAAATATGAACTCGAGTTGAAAGATGGCAGCACAATTGAGGCATTTAAAAATTTAGGTAAATATGATCCTGCTACAGGTATAATCAGTCCTGATAATAGAATGGATACGGATTGTCATGGCGCTACATTTACAGATGGTGAATATTGGATTAATGATGATCAAGTGGCGAAAACGCTTTCCGGGGGAGGTTTTACACCAACAACATCTCCTCAGCCTGGTGATGTGGCAGTCTTCCATAATACATCTGGTAATGTTGTGCATAGCGTTACAGTTCATAATGTAGATGCGAGTGGAGCAGTGACCAGCGTGAAGGGCTTAGGTGGTTTGGAAACTACCGAACATATTGACTCACCGCCAAGTTCAGCTTGGGGTGATCCTAGAGCAACAATTGAATATTATACAAAATAGCAGAGAGAAGTAATTTAAAAGGAATTTAATTTTATAGGAGAAAATAAATGTATTTTGAAACAACATTGATCGAAAGTGATAAGCAGATATCACCGGAAGAATTAATAGCTCTTTTAGCCTCACCCAGCTATCAGAAATGTAATGACGCAACCAAAGAGATTTTCAAGACCGGTGAAAAAATATTCGACTTACTTCTTGAACAACAGGGAAACTCCAAACCTTTTTCCGGCACTTTGCTTGGCAATCCGAATTCTGGCACTTTTACATTTGTCGAAATACCGGGGTTTCCGTTAAGTCCGTCTGACAGGGAAAAAACAATTACTGTCGAAGTCGCCTGTCTTTATCTTATTTCGGCAATTTATCATGGCCGCCTTGATTTTGCTCAGAATGCTTTACTGACGGATTTGAATTTGCCTCCTATAGAACGAAGGGCACGAAACAAATCAGAATACATAAAACGTGGCTTCAAGGCTGTAAAGAAATGGGTTGAGCGGTGTAAAAAAGCAGGACTTGGGTCATTAAAAGAAAAAGGTGAGAATCCTCTCAAGGAAGCAAATTTAGCTTGGTGGTAAAATAATACCAAACTGGATAGCTTGGATTGAGGAACCAAACCTGACATCCCATGAATCATGTAATACAATACTCATTAAAGATAGCCAGAAATTTGCTATGAAAAGACTTCTCAGCAAGGGATCACAGGAATATAAAATTGTAGCTTGGAACGAAGTCAGGCTTGACGGAATTGTAAAGATGTTCCTCGACAAAAACTCCGCAGCTAACTTTTTTCGTGGCAATGAATAAACAAATATT
>JAOZLU010000896.1 GCA_029934695.1 Desulfobacterales bacterium
TCCTTGACCCGATCACCGAGAAGGAGAGGGACAGCAGCGGGAACAGCATCCCGGAAATCCTCGGAAGCGGGCCTGTCATGCTTGCGGACGGCTCGCCGGTTCCGGGCATTGCGGTGACATCCGTGGGCAATATCGGCGGAATCTGGCAGTATTCCGCAGACAGCGGAAAAAACTGGAGCGTCTTCACCCATGCCGAAGGCCGCACCGTTGACATATCCGACACCGCACGACTGCTTCCTGCTGATGAGATGTGCCGGATGCGGTTTGTGCCGTACCCGACTGATGAGGGGGATATCACCGCGACGTTCACGTTCCGGGTGTGGGACATGAGTGAGGGCACCGGGGGCGGGACCGCAGACACAGCCGAAGGCGGCGGAAGAACCGCATTCAGTGCGGACACGGTCAAAGGGTCTGTGACGGTTTCGGCGGTGTCAGATGTCTATGAGGTGTATATCAGCGGGGCAGTGAGAGACGCTTACGGCAATCCTGTTCCCGGCACTCTGATCGTAATATGGTCTGACGAGGAGCATCTGGTGGGAAGAGGCGAATCGGATCAGGACGGACATTATGAGATCATCGGCGGCGTCGATCCGCTCTGCTATTCAGACAGCCGGCCTTATCCTGAAGGCGTCATTCCCCCCTGCTACCTTGAGCATCGTGACTACACCTTTGATATATGGTCCCCGCTGCAGAATCCGCCATACAGCGAAAGTGTCACGGAAAGCCTGTCCTTCACAGGGAGCGGCTCGCTGACCAGGGACATCGTCCTGGGTCAGCCCGGAATGATCTGCGGGCTGGTATGCGACGACAGCGGGACACCGATTTCCGACGCGGGAGTCGGGCTGTATTCCCGGAGTTCCGGGGTGTGGGAGACAGTGCGAACCGGACCCGGCGGTGCATACTGCTTCGGGGAACTGCCCGATGTCCCGGATTATGCAATCTGGGTCGCGGCGGACGGATATTCATCCGACTGGGAGACAGGCCGGAGTCCCGGGATGTCTGTCTCATTCCGCCTCAGGGCGGTCGCCCTGTTCAATGTGTGCGTACAGGATGAGAGCGGCGCTGGCCTGGCATCCGCAACAGTTGAAATCCGTTCCGAATCCTCGGATTATGAAAGGGCGACGGTCACCGGGCGGGACGGATGCTGTGAATTCCCGGGCATCCCGGCCGATGAGATTTATGAGATCACTGTCCGGAAGGCCGGGTACATGTCCCACTCGGAATACGGGGTCCGCGCCGGAGACGATGCGGACTTCACGCTCACCCGGGGCGACCGCCTCGCCGGCACCGTGACCGATTCCGAGGGCGCACCGCCGCCGGACGGCGTGGTTGTCCTGGTGAAGATATTCAGGCACGACGCATGGGGATGCCTCAGGCGGACACAGGCCGATGCCCGGGGAAAGTTCGAATTCACCGGACTGGATGCCGGCACAGCATACCGCCTGAACCTTAAGGCATATTACAGCGACATGCCGCCGCAGTGGGCCGGCCCGGACAGCTCCGGGGTCGGCGACAGCGGGGATGCCGGAGCGCACAGCCCGGGCGATGTTCTGAACTTCAGGTTTGACAGACCGTGGTAGGCAGACACTCCGTTCCCGCGCTTCGAGCGGGGACGGAACAGTTCAGACAGAAAAAACAGCTTTGAACAAAAAGGAGAGAGGAATGAAAGAAATATTCAGAATGAATCCTGCATGGCTGATCGGACTTGCCTTTCTGAGTCTCATCGGCTTCGCGGGAAACAGCATTGCCGGGGAATATGTCAGAGACGAATCCGGCCTGACAGAGGAGATGAGGAGAAATTCTGTTGCCAACGATCATTGCGGAATGTGGGCATGGCCTTACGTCGAAAACATAGATTCGGCTGAACTGACTGCTGCCGGAAATTCCGTGAGCCTCAGAGCCGACATCGAACTGGCCCCCGCGCTTCTGGGCAATATGGTGAGAGAGTATGTGAAGATATGGATCGACTGGGACAAAGACAGACAGTTCGGAAGAGGAGATTCCGAGGATTACGGGAAAGAAGAAGAAGAATGTGTGATGAAACAGTACAGGGCAGTGTCCGAATATGTCCTGCGTGAGGACGGAAAATTCATATTAACCTTCAAGGGTATGTCTGCCATTCCCGAATGGTATGAGGGAGGGGAGACATGGGCAAGGGTCGCCCTGAAATTCAACTCT
>JAOZLU010000287.1 GCA_029934695.1 Desulfobacterales bacterium
AACCGCAACCCACCTTGATAAACTCAGGTTTAAGCCCGAGGTGAGAAAGGATTTTGAATTAATAAAAGTTATAATGGAAATAGGTCTATTTCTAACAAGAACTGCGGTAGCAGGAATTCAGGTCATGCTGGAAACTCATAGTGATCATGTTTTAAACGGGGTTCGTCGGGCAGTTAAGGAAAAAATCATTAATGATGAAAATGTGGCTGTTCATTTTTTTATGCCAAGAAGCCAGGAAGATAATGCACAGGTTGTTTCTCCCATTATGAAAAACGATGACAAGCTGGACAGTTTATCAAGGTGGGTTGCGGGTTTCGTTTTTTACTGCGTAAAAAATCGAAATCCTCCACCCACCCTACAACCCCGGGATTTTCTTATGTCATCGGCGAGGCGATGTTCCTTTCTGAAAAGGGCGTATGAGCAAGGAGTGCTGAAATGAAATTTTAGCACTGCTCACGCCCGCAACCTTCTGAAAAAATGTGCTGAAACTTCATTTCAACACTCTTTCCCCCAAGTATTGTGTTAAAAACAGTGAATCGGCGATTGCAGACAAGCTTTCTGAACCGGACGCTTTCTTTCGGGCTGAGAAAAAAGTTGGATTTCACCAGATGTCAGAACAGCTTTGCAGGAAGGCAGATTTTATTCAGGATTTTGCAGGAATGTGTTGAAGTCTTTATAGTGTTATGTTATTCAGATCAGAAATCTGAGAGGAAAATTGGCAAAAATCTGTTCAGCCACAATTTTTGTGTACAAAAAAATATATGAAACACCTGACAGATTTGCCCATGCCCAACAATAAAAGCGGTTAACTGATTTTTATAAAACTCATTCGACAGCAAAATTACATATCGTGGGAATTTTGAAAACTTTAATATTTATTAACCTTTTGATTTTAAAGGAGGTGAAAAATGCAGCAGGTTATTCTGAACATTGATATCGGAGAGAGGCTCTCCGGAATCGCACAGAATGAAGGAAAAAATATTGAGGATGTGATTCTGAATGAAATGATGAACAGATTTAAAGAGGAGGAAGATATGTCTTTGCAATCAGCCGAAATTGTCATTCCGAATGTCAGATTGAACATGGATCAACTGCTGTCGGTCATCCGGCAACTGGATGAACCTTCCCGTGTTCAGGTTGCCAAAGTTTTGACAGAAACCGAAATGAACAGCAAAATGGGAAATCTGATTGAACGACTCAGCAAAAAAAAGCCTGTCGGAGAAATCAGTGATATGGACATCGAAACTGAGATAAGGAGGGTCCGTCATGCTGAAAATCGTGATTGATACGAATCTCTGGATACGGGCGCTGCTGGGCGGACCCGTGACGATGCCTGTGTTAAATGCTTGGAAAACAAAGAAATTTCAGGTCGTTGTCAGTCAGCCGCTTCTTGATGAACTTGACGAAGTCTGGCAACGCCCCCGTCTCAGAAAGCACATCAGGGCAGAGGATGCGGAAGGCCTGCTGGAACAACTTCGACGGAGAGGTTTGACAGTGACCATAAGCACAGTTCCCCCCCATTGCCGTGATCCCAAAGATCATCCTGTTCTGGCGACGGCAATAGATGGCCATGCGGATGCCATTGTCTCAGGAGACGGAGACCTCCGGGCAGATGATGAACTTCGCAAAAAAATGACTGTTTACGGAGTGGAAATATGGGGCATTGATACATTACTTACTAAAATCTCTTAATCTGCACGGATTGTGTCCACGGAAAATAGTGGGCGGTCGGCCCGACCCCCATACAACTGTAAGCTATGGGAAAGAACAAGAAATGAATAATATGCTGATATGTGATGCACGCGTAATTAGTGTCTGAACGAAAACTATAGAATCTTCAGATTTTATTCAATTAGAATCCCATTTTTCAGAACGAAGATTTCTGCAAAATTCGCCACTTTTCGGGAGGTGTGAGTCATTTAATTCAGGGAAGATTACCATTCCTCACTCAGCGTAACTGAGAATGAGATGAATTATATGAATAAAAAATATCTGAACTGATACACTGAGACAGTGAGACAATTTTCTGAAAATCTTCGTTTTGAATCTTTGAAATTATTCCCTTATAAATAAGTTGGTTAAAATGTGTTTAGGGGTTTTCGTTCAGGCACTAATTATTGGATGGGAGGGAAAAAGCCAATGCAAAAACACAGACTGAAAAGTGATTTCAAATTTCAAATTTCAAATTTCAAATTTCCGGCAATCCTCTTTATGCTATACGTCATATTTCCGGTAATCCCATTGGAAGCTGCCAGTTATCCCAGTTCCCAGATTACTCGATCTCCGGACAGACAAATCATTACCGAAGAATGGGCCATGCGTCTGAAACTTGGCGAAGATCCGGATAACCTGGCAAAATCATCAGGCGCGGAGAATCTGGGACAGATCGGACGGCTTCCCCATACCTATCTGTTCCGAATCCCCGGCACCCGGACAAGAGACAAATCGCTTACCGCCAAAGCCAGGCTGGAAAAAGAAACCCGTATCCAATGGTATGAGCAGCAGGTGGCGCGATGGCGATTCCCGAGAGACATTGAAATGCCTCATGATCCGCTTTTTTCTGATCAGTGGCATCTTAAAAACACGGGACAGTCCGGTGCCAAGGCAGGCGAGGATATCAATGTGATGCCCGCGTGGGATCAGGGCTTCACAGGTCAGGGCGTGGTGATCGGAATCGTGGATGACGGCTTACAGTATGAGCATCCCGACCTTTCACCCAACTATCGGAAAGACCTCAGCTATGACTTTAATAGCGGAGATTCAGACCCTGCCCCTTCATATTATGACAAGCACGGCACATCCGCGGCAGGGGTGGCAGCCGCACGGGATAATGACACCTGCGGAGTCGGTTCCGCTTATCGTGCAGGTCTGGCAGGTCTGCGTCTGATTGCTTTTGAAAACACAGATGCGGATGAAGCCGAGGCCCTTTCCTACCAGTATGAAAATATTCATATTTACAGCAATAGCTGGGGCCCCGATGATGATGCGATGCGTTTGGAGGGGCCGGGACCTCTTGCCCTGGAAGTTTTGGAAGATGGTATCAGAAACGGCCGGGGCGGACTGGGAAGTATTTATATATGGGCTGCCGGAAACGGTCTGAGCAGGGGGGACAATATCAATTATGATGGCTATGCCAATTCTCGGTTCACGATTGCGGTGGGAGCTGTGGATCATAAGGGAATTCAGGCCAGTTACAGTGAGCCTGGTGCGGCAATGCTTGTCACCGCCCCGAGTGACAGCGGTTATGCGGGCGGCATCACCACCACTGATCTGCTGGGCAGCCAGGGATACGATTCAGGTGACTGCAGGGATGATTTTGGCGGCACGTCCGCATCCGCACCGCTGGCGGCCGGGGTTGCGGCCCTGATGCTGGAGGCCAACCCGAATCTTTCCTGGCGGGATGTTCAGCATATTCTGGTGAAAACCGCAGTCAGGAATGATCCAGGAGACGAAGACTGGATTCTCAACGGAGGCGGGCTGTATGTCAACCATAAATACGGGTTTGGTCGGATTGACGCGGCCGCGGCAACGGCTATGGCTGCTTCCTGGCAAGGGACACCCGATGCGTCCGCCGTGTCTTACGGACCGGAGATCGTCAGTCAGTCTGTCCCTGACAATGACACTGATGGTGTTGCTTCCTCCATTATCGTTGACCAAAACCTGAGACTGGAACATGTGGAAGCCGTCTTTAGTGCGGAGCACAGCGACCGGGGCCATCTGCAAGTGATTCTGACATCCCCTTCAGGGACACAAAGTGTCCTCGCGGAACCCCATCGTGACAAAGATACGGACTATGACGCATGGAAATTTATGAGCGTGCATCACTGGGACGAAGTGTCTCAGGGAGAGTGGGTGCTGACGGTTTCCGATCTCACCGACGGCACCGAAGGGGTGTATGATTCCTGGGAACTGATTTTGCATGGAACTCATGGCCCTCTGGCGCGGGATGACGCAGCCTTCTTTTTTGCGGACAAAGGCACCCCTGTTATCATTGATGTGCTGTCCAATGACAGCCATACAGACGGTGATGCCCTGACAGTGACAGACGTGACAGCCCCGGTCCATGGCACTGCCCTCCTGAATACCGATAACACGATTACATACACACCGGAAAACGGTTTTACCGGCGCAGATATCTTTACTTATATCAGCAGTGATGGAAAGAACGGAAGTGACACAGCCAATGTAAGCATAACTGTCGCTTCGGAGTTTGCGCTGTCATTCGACGGGAGGGATGATTCTGTTGACTGCGGAAAGGGGGAAACACTGAACCTCATCGGTGCGCTGACCATAGAAGCGTGGATCAGACCTTCAGGATGGGGAGCTCGTACAGATTCGGGGGGATACGGCAGAGTGGTGGATAAAGAGAAATTTATTCTCTATCTTAACAGCGTGAACACTGATTATAATGATCACAGCTTAGTCTTTGCGATGGAGCATTCTGACGGCGATTTTGCAGCCGTGAACACACCCGCCAATTCAATTGAGCTTGATATATGGCAACATCTGGCAGCAACTTATGACGGAACCGGCCAAGTCAGAATATACATCAATGGCAGGGAACAGTTGCTCGATCAGCCTTATGATCCGCCTTCAGGACCTGTCTCGGATAACAAAGAGTTCTCTCTTTTTATCGGCCAATCTGCCAATCATGATCGAGCCTTTGAAGGCGTTGCTGATGAGGTTCGCTTATGGAACGCAGCACGCTCTTCAGAGGAAATCCAATCTGGCCTGCATGTCAGTCTGACCGGCAATGAGAAAGGATTGGTGGGGTACTGGCCCATGGATCCGCCCGGAGATATACTTGGGGATCAGTCCGGAAATGGGAATGACGGAACGATTTTCGGTGCGACATGGTGTGAAGGCGTGTCGTCTGATCTGCCTAAGGCAATACTGATTTTAAAGGTTTTGGCAGGAATGAATGTGGCTGATGTGAATACTGTGAAAAATATCAGGAATGATGGAAAGTTCACTATGGCGGATGTGATCCGCATCCTGCAAAAATCTTGGTGATCTGATTTCCAGATGATTTTGAACTGAAATCTGTAAATGGAAAGGGGAAGTTTCATCTGACAGATTTTCTCAAAATTCAGCCGCAACTGAGATGCTGACAAAGATCAGAGCCATTTCCAAATATCCCCACAGGACATGGAGAAACCATCATGGCATACAGCAAATTCACATTCAGAGAAGTCAAGAAGAATTTCGGCCTGACAGAGATGAATGCCGAACTGTTCAAAGATGTCCCCCGAAGTTCCGATCAGTGACTGGCTGAGAAAGACACTGGCCATAACCTCCAAAATTCCGCTGAAATCAGAAAAAGCCCGTTCGGAAGGGATGATTGCTCCCATTTTATTTGAACTGAAAGAGCGGAATGAGGATAAGATCACTCTTCTCTCCGGTGAATATCTGGATATTGACCCTCAGCAGGGGCTGAACGGGGAATGTGATTTTATTCTCACAAAAACGCCCTATTCCACCACACTCGAATCCCCAGTGTTCTGCGTGGTGGAAGCAAAGCAGCATATTCTTGAGAACAGCCTGGGCCAGGGTGTGGCCCAGATGGTGGGCGCAAGAGAATTCAACAGGGTGGAGGGAACTGCCGTGGAGACGATTTTCGGCGCGGTCACCTCGGGAGAGGTATGGCAGTTCCTCAAACTGAGCGACAGTACGATTTACACGGACAGGCAGAGATACTTTATTGAAAATCCCGCCAGACTCTCAGGCATCCTGCAAAGTATCGTGGATTTTTACTGATTATAACTCTTCTCGGGGAGGCCTCAAAAGCTGGAGCCATTATAGCAAATATCATCAGAGATATTCGCCATATTAATTTATGAACCGCTCTATTGCGGTTATGGTCGTTTGCATCGCCAGCCCGCCCAAACAAAATGGGTACAAATAATTGCATTGCCATCCCGCTAGACATTGACATTGGATAGTAACCCAACTGAAACAGGAGTGAATAAAATCCGACATCTTGCCTTGTTGCAAATAATTCGAGAGTCCAATGTTCTCGTCCAAGCGTCGAGACATAAAATACTTCTTCTGTGAGGTTCCGTCAATGGGGTGGAGAGAGTATTCAGGGGGAGTCATTTTACCCTCCAGAGGGTAAAAATCTGCTCCATCACAAAAAGTATATCCTTAGCCATTGAATACAGAAAAATCCTTTCCAGAAACTCTCCCGAACTCTGGCGATTAAATTATACCTTTTATAGAGATGGGTCAATGGGGTCTTTGTTCCCGGATGGTGAGCAGGAAGAGGCTTATGCAGCCTTCTTGTGGGAGGCTGACGACAAGCTGGGAAACAAGACAGATGGGGAATGATGAAGGGTTTATATGTTTTCGTCAGAGAATCCGTCTGTATGAAGCGGTGGATTCCGGGACCAATTCTTTTCTTATGTGAAATCCTTGTAGTTACAGAAATATACATCAAGCTGCCACAACCGGCATCAGATTCTGTTCCCTGTTTTTCCAGAGACGAATTTCAAAGGGATGACAGATGTTTCAGAAGAAATCTGAAATATCCATTTCAAGATCATAACGGATAATTTTTAGCAAAAGCCCTTTGGGCACGTCTTTACTGCCATGATCCGGAATTGTTGTCTTACGACCATCCGGATGAACAAAACGAATATGGGACCCCTTTTGGCGGACCTTTCTGAATCCGAGTTTTTTCACTCGTTTTCGTAGTTCAGCAAACATGACAGGACGACCTCCAAATCCCGAACCCCGATAAAAGTTGTGGAAAATTTTTCGGAAACCTGTTCATCTTCAATGCAAAGTTCAACAGCTTCTCTGATGTTTTCCAGTGCCTCATCTATTGTATGACCGTAACTTCGGCATCCTTTGAAAACAGGGCATTCGACAATGAAAACGCCGTCGTCATCCTGTTCAATAATAATTGGATAATGTTTTTTTATATTTTCCAGTGCCTCCTGCTCAGTTTTACCTTGAGAATGGCACCCCGGAAGAGAGGGGCAGGAAACAGCAAAACCTTCATCGTTATGTATGAACTGAACACTGAATTTTATAACATACTCCTTTTTTTTGCTTTTCCATCATTCATCTTCCAAAACAGGTGAAATCTGAGCGTTCGGAAAAGCGTACCTATTCTTTTCTCGTTCGGAGAACCCCTTTAACTATCTTGATCTTTGATTGCCGCAACAATTAAAGGTGTTCGTCTTCAATACAAATAATGTCCATATATCACCAATTCATGTCAATATAAACTTTGATTATACGTCTGAAACCCTGCAATCAATCAGATTATAGAAACATATCGGTCCTACGGCCTCTGTCTAATGGCTGATCCGTGTTTCTACAAACATGGCGGCCCTACGGGCCTCTGACCGGCGGTGATCCCTGATTCTACAAACATGGCGGCCCCACGGGCCTCTGACCGGCGGTGATCCCTGATTCTTCGCTCAATATGCAGATAGCAAATTTCATGTTTATCCTCATTCCAAAATACGTTTGACTTTCATTTTCCGACGTCCGACTCCGTGTGCCTCATACCAGTGAACTTCTGCTTTATAGATATTTCCGTCAGGGAATCGGACTCTGGCAATGCCTTTAAGTTCTGACAGTACTTTTAAGAAAATATTTGTCGCTCTGGATCGCCAAAGTTACAGTTTGACATAATCGTAAAGCATTATAATTAATTTTTTCATATCATCAATCCATGGCTTTATCAACATGATTTTTTGACAAGATATCCGGCTTTTATGACATGGTCTCAGATTCGGATCCAGGGACATTACCAGTGCGGCCAATACGCTGAAAAGGAGAGCATTGGAGGGAATATGAAGATTGAAATCACCGATGCTGTGAATCAGGATTGCTGTCACTCCGGCCATTGTCCCAAGACTGATTCCCCGCACCAGACGGCTCCGATGCCATTATCTGACAACGCTTTAGTGAGAATATTTCCGAGTCGCTGTATCCGCTCTGTTCTGGGCTCGTGGAGCCTGTCTCCGTAGGTGGATTCGAGAATTAAAATATCGCACGGGTCAGGAATGTCGGGATCCGGGAGAATAGGTGTATCTTTTACGCCCAGATCACCGGAAAATATCACGGACATGTCCCCGGTGTCAATATGAACAAAACATGATCCCAGAATATGCCCAGCCTTGCCCAACTGAAAGGTGATGCATTTTTTCAGGTCAAATTTCTCACGATACTCAAATCCCCATGAAAGATCATCAATGGTTTTCAAGAGTTGCGTTTTTGTATGAGCTGTCATATCTGAAAAGCCCATGGCATCTTCCAGCATGGGAGAAAGAAGTGCTTTTGTGGGATGGGTCGTGATAATTTCCCCGGCAAAGCCCTTTTGGATCAGTTCCGGTATCCGGCCGATATGGTCAATGTGAACATGGGTCAGAAACAGGTAATCCACATCCTTTGGTTTGACATCTCTGCCCTGGGCAATGCCGCAGTCTGTCATGATGTTGAGACCGTTTGCCCTTAACAAATGACAGGAACCGGTGACTTCATGTTCGGCTCCGATATGA
>JAOZLU010000288.1 GCA_029934695.1 Desulfobacterales bacterium
CTGATGTCTTCTGTCAGCGGAAGATGTTCTATATGGCGAATCTGCGGTTCAGATGCCGCGGAGTCTGAACCGCAGATTGACTCAGGTTGCACGGATTTCACAGATGATTTCAGTTAGTGGAATCTGTCCAATCTGAGGTTCAGGTACTCGTTTTCTTCTTAATTCGGTTTGCTGTTCACCACCACCCGCATGATGTCAAGGATGGTGATGCAGTCGTCATCATCAAAATCATAGAACGCGTCATACTCCTGGTCTTCTTTGCAGGTGTTCCATATTGAGGAGACTTTCCCAATATCATCGTCATCAATATCAGCGTCACCGTCAAAGTCATGGGTTAGCGGAGCTCCGGAAACGCCTTGAGGAACTTCCGGTTCCTTGAAATCAACGGTCAGTGTGTCAGAAAACAATGATGCGGACACAAGGGTTGTCAAGACCTGATGCGGTTCGATTTCAAAGGGCTTTTCCAATTGTGACAGGATATCCTCTCCCTGAAATCCTATGATTTCCAGATGACAAAGGCCGCCGTCGTTTTTGCCCTGCAATACGATGCGGTAATCTCCTTCATCCAGCTTGGGCAGGGAGATGATTTGGTGGCCGTTCTCATCGAACTCAAAAGTGGCCCCTGGAATGTAACAGCCTTCTTTGCCGCATACATTTTCATCAGGAGCATGGACCAGCAGATCCGCGGGAGACTTGAGGGTGATGCTCATCCAGAGTGTATCAGGATCCGGCGGGGAGACTTCGATGTGGGGAATCACCGGATTCTCAATGACCCGCCAGTCATCTGTGAACCCGAGGTCAGGGTGATCCAGTGCCGGGACACTCACGAGCGCGCCGGTGATGTTTACGATAATGTCATTGTAATCCCGGTCGCTGCTGTCGGAGAGGATCATGTCCTCGTAAGCCAGCGCATTGGCCGCGTCACTGATTTTTGCGAGCTGGCCGAAGTGCATCTGATCCCCGTCATTGGATGTGGCGAGGGAGAAGATGGGCCGGCGGTTCGGGCTGATGGACGCGGGATCATCATAATATCCTCTCTCAATGCCTTTCCAGAGCGACTCAAACATGTCATTTGGTATCAGGATTGTGGCAAAAGTGTCTCCCGGATTCATTCTGACACCTTTCAGCCCTTTATACGGGCCGAGATTTCGGTCCTCGGACGGATCATCGCCACCCAACGTACCGCTCAGACGTGCGCCTTCTGTGGCGTCCGAGAAGATGATGTATCCTTTGTCGGTGTTGGACATGGCCCGTTTTACCGCCTCTTCGATGAACGCCATTGAACCGGGTTTCACGTCATCCATTCCTGAAAGGCTGAAGATGCCGAATTCCCCCTCGTACATGCCGCCGTCGTAGAGCCAGTCAATGTTGATAATTCCGCTCATTCCTACGGTGAAAACGCCTGCTTCAAAAAGAGGAACAACAGGCAAGGCGCATTTCTCAGTAAATCCCTGATAATAAACGTCGCGCTGAGACTGATTGAAGAAACCGAAACTGCCCGGATAAAAGTCTCCCAAGCAGTTAAAAATCATTGTTCCATCTCCGAAAATGCCGCCAGCCATATCAATACGAATTTTGTTGCTCGTGTATGTCAACGTGAAATTGTAGTACGTTTTACGCGCCCATCCTATTCCCGTATTGGCTGCCAGCACTTCATATCCTGGTGCAGATATATGTTTCGCACCAGGAATACTTGATGCTCCGCCCGTTACATGGGCTAACGTAAACCCAGGAACAGCGCCGTCCTGATACCATTGTTTCCAAGCAAACAGATAAAAGTCGTTAATACTCTGAAAACCGAACACGAATCCTATAAAATCATCATCGTCATCCGTCACTCTGAATGTTCCGTTAAAAGTCTTATTGATAAATGATTCGGGGCTTATGAAGAACGTCGGGTCGTCGTTATTTTTTTGAATAACCCAATTTCCATCCGAGCTCACAACCCATCGTCCGTTTTTGGGATCGCCTTGCTTTGTCCATGTGTTTAAATTGATAGGATTAGAATTACAATCAGGATCATTGGGGTTGGCAGGATCACTTCCGGCATTATATTCTTGAAGATTGGAAAATTCATCGCCATCCAAGTCTCCTGTTGCATCATCAGCAAGAGGATTCAGTCCGTGTCGTTCTTCCCACTCATCCGTCATTCCGTCATTGTCATCATCAGTGTCCGCATTGTCCCCCACCCCGTCGCCATCTGAATCAGCCCATTCTTTCGGGTCTTGGGGAAAGGCATCCTGCTCATCAAATACCCCGTCATTATCATAATCTTTATCTCTTCCCTGATAAATCTTTGTATTCGCCGGCATAGAGACGTTCTCATTTGTATCCTTTGCATAGATAGTGATAAGGTATTTCCCGTCTGTTATGAAGTCGTTGTAAGTTCCTTCATATCTGCCAGTCTCCGGATTCAAAAGGAGGTCTATGGTCGGCATCTCCGTGATACAGCATCCATCCGGCTCATGTTCCTCGGCCGGCACTGTGATGACCGACCATACTTTGGCCACCGTGCCTGTTGTGGTTATATCTTTGGCCCAGATAAGGGCTGACATCTCGCCGTTCAAGTTCTGTTCAGGAGAGACGTTTCCGATTACCGGTTCATCATCAGCCCACATGATGCCGTCTCCGATGAAATAGTTTCTGGCGAATCTGCCGTCTTTTCCTTGCTCGTTCGGGATGCCGTTCCCATTGTCGTCTAACTGGGGAGTCTGATTGTCGCATAGGAACAAGATGGATTGCTTGGCGCTGATGAAGGCATTCCGGACGCTTTCTCCGTCAAATACGCCGCTCCAGAAATATTTGGAGAAGGAAACTCCTCCTTCGGAGAGAAAATGAACCGGTTGCGTCGCGTCAGAACCTCCGATCAGAATCCGATCCTCTCCTTCAAGCAGAGGAAAGAAGCTCCCGGATCGGCAGGAATCATAAATGAACGTGACTTTCCCAGGGATACTCGCCTGCAAATTATCCAGCCATTCACCCAGCACATCTGCGGAGAGCGTTTGGTCCGGGTTGATATGAAATATCCCGTCGCCACCGTTTCCGATCATATATAAAACCACATCCCGGGTATCATTTGCCGCCCATCTGCTGAGGACATCCTCCAGATTCTCCAACGTCGGCAGGGCATCCACTCCTGATGAAAAGGTGACAGGACTCATAAGATAAATGTTGTCGTCCGAATATCCCTGGAAAAAAAGTGCGTTATACGCCAGTTGGCCGATCTGTTCCATGACAGGCCATATATCCGACTGAGAACCGCCGATCAGAATAACGGCTTTGCGCTTTAACGGATTATCAACCGTTACCGTTGTCAGTTCCGGCGGAGATGTGTTTCCAGAATTGTCTCTGGCGTAAATGGCGATCTGATAGGTGCCCGCTGTATCAAATTCATTATAAGTCAATTCATAACAGCCGTCTTCCCCCGGCATCAGATCAAAGTCAATGGAAGGAAGATCATAGACTGGATCGCCGGATGTCCTGTAGTCCGGCGGTCGGATCACTGCCCACACATGAGGCGGTTCGTCACCCTCATTTTTGTTCACGACGCAAGCCTCCAAACGTGCTGTGTTGGTTCCACTAATCTCCTGGGGCAGAGATTTGCTCACTATAACAGGCGCATCTCCCCCAAGTGCGAATCCTGTGCCGATATAAGTGCTAAGGGCGAGTTCGCCATCATCAGTTGTATATGCTCCGTCCCTGTTATCGTCCAGAAGAGGATGCTGATTATCCGTGGTATATCCTACAGACTTTCGGGCTGAATCAAACGCGTTTTTGAGATCAGATCCCTTGAAAATATGGGTCCAGAAATAGTTTGAAAAAGAGACAGACCCCTGGGTGACGAACCAGGCGAGTTCGCCCGGGGAGGTGCTGGTGATGACGATCCGCTCCTTATTCCCCGTGTCATCTTCAGATCCCTTCAAAGCCGAAAGGAAACTCCCGGATTCACACGCGTCATAGACAATCGTGAGCTTACCGGAAATCTCGTTCTGAAGCTCGTTCAGCCAGCCATTCAGCTCATCAGCCCCCAGAATATCGGTAGCACTCATGCGAAAAGTGTTTGTTCCGCCATGATCCACAAGATACAAGACCACATCCTCAGTTTTGTCCTCTCCATCCCCCTTTGCCCAGTCAATGATCGCCTCTCTCAGGTTGGCATTGGTCGCATCTCTGTCCACATCCGGCTGGCCGTTGCCATCCAGATCAAGGTCGGTATCCGCACTCAGATAGAAAATCGTCTCATTGGTGAACCCCCGATAGGTCAGGACCCGATATGCGAAGTTGGCGGACATCTGGGTCTCGTCCCAAATACTGTTTCCCGGATAGGGCCCGCCGCCCGCAACAATGATGGCCTTCATTTTTTTATCGTCATCCAGCCCTTTTTTATTAATGACTTGAATCCTGTGGCTGCCAATATCCGCAACATACAACAGTTTGCCATCCTCGCTGAGACACAGCCCGCCCGCGTAAACAAATTGACCCGGGGCAACACCGAGTTCACCGATTTTTTCAACAAAACCCCCGTCAAATGTAAATTTCTGGATACGATGGTTTCCACTATCATTTACATAAATATGATCTCCATGAACTGCTAGCGTGGTCGGGCCAAAAAGTTCTCCATCTTCACTGCCTTCAGTACCCCATTCTCCCAGAAAGTTTCCGTTCAATGAAAATTTTTGAATCAGATTATGTTCCGGGCTTGACGAATAAACAGAATTATCATCAACAGCCAGCCCCACAGGGCCTTTTGCCTCCCATTGCCTCTGGAAAACGCCATCTGCCGTAAATTTTCGAATAAAATTGTTTATCGAATCTGCCACATAGACATGACCATCATGAACCGCAAGGCTCAAAGGAGCTAAAAAATTTCCATCACCCGCTTTGAAGAGACCAGGACCTCCCCAAACCGACCAGTCTCCCCCGGGGGTGAGCTTCTGAACACGGTAATTGAACGCATCTGCCACATAAATATTTCCTTCGCCGTCAACCGCGATGCCCGTGGGAAATTTGAATTCTCCGAGTCCGCTGCCTTCATGTCCCCATGTGGCGATGTGTCTTCCCTCTGTATTAAATTTTTGAATACGGTGATTTTTAGAATCCGTCACATAGATAAACCCGTTTGTATCCGATGCAATGCCGACCGGACCTGTAAACATCCCCTCATCGTTACCCATGGCAGTCCATTTGGCAACAAATTTTCCATTCTGATCAAATTTCTGAACTCGATGATTGTCCGCATCTGCCACATAGACCACGCCGTTTCTGTCCACTGCAACATCTACGGGGCCTTGAAGCTCTCCGTCTCCGGCATCTGTTGACAAATATCGCAATGCCTGTTCCGATGATCCGGGATCATACAGTTCAAGCAACCTGATATACTCATCCAATATGTCAAGGGTCCTTGAATCGGCGAGTGTGCTCCCCCATTTTGCGAGAAATTTTCCATCTGAATCAAATTTCTGAATGCGATGATTCTTCGAGTCAGCCACATAGATATAGTCCTGTTTATCCACCGCAATGCCTTTGGGATGACTCAATTGACCATCTCCATCGCCCATTTCTCCCCACTTAGCCAGAAATGTGCCGTCCGATGCAAATTTATAGACACGATGTGCAGCCTTATCAGATACATAAACCGAATCCATACTGTCAATCGCCACACCTGTGAGGGAGATAAATTCTTCTTCTTCACTTACAATGGATTCTTTTCCCCATTCGATGACAGAGATGCCATCTGATGTGAATTTATGGATACGTTTGTTCTTCGAATCAGCAACGTAAACAAATCCCTTGCTGTCAACGGCAACGTCTTTAAACTTCCCCCCATATTCTTCTCCCCATTTAGCTAAGAACTTTCCATCCAGTGTAAACTTCTGGACTCGGTCATTTCCCATATCCGCCACATAAAGGAATCTGTTTCTGTTATCAATCGCTATTTCGCTGGGCAGATAAAATTCCCCGTCTCCGGAGCCATCTTTTCCCCATCTGGATACAAAATGACCATCCGAGGTGAATTTATGGATACAGCTACTCTCCATATCCACCATATACACAAATCCCTCATCATCCACAGCAACGCCGCTCGGATGGTTGAAATACCACGGTTGCTGTAGCGTGGGCCACATCCGTTCAAATTTGTAGGTCTCGCTGGCTGATGCTGAAATTGGTGAGAGGAACAGTGAGATGATGCAGACAGCCGTCATTGCCATACATCTGAACAGGTTGTTTCTTATTGTCTTCATTTTTTTCTCCTCTGTAAATTCAATTATATGTAATGATTTCACTTGTGCGTTTATCAAGGTGGGTTGCGGATTTCGTTTTTTACTGCGTAAAAAAACGAAATCCTCCATCCACCCTACAACTCGGGATTTTCTTATGGGTTTGAACCGCAGATTGACGCAGATGGCGTGGATTTCACAGATCAGCGGAATCTGTGTCATCTGTTGAATCTGCGGTTCAGACTTTCGGAAGTTTTTACGGTTTTTAAAACTCCGATTCTGCGATTTGACGCAGAATGTAAATCACATCTTCCAAACCAATCTTCCCATCCGCATTGGGATCATGAAGAACATTAAAAGGCGTTCCTGTAAGGAATTGCAGTATCTCCACAGCGTCATGCAGAGAACTGTTCAGATGAATATCAACTTCGATTTCAGATGAATCGTCAGGGGGCATGATTACCACACCTGCCACGCCTTCATCTGTTTGAACCTTGATGCTTCGGGAATCACTGCATGCGATCACCCTGTAACTTCCGTCAGAAAAACTGACAGCCGTGTCTTTCTGGTCTGTCTGAATCCACGCTCCTCCAATGGCTTCGTCATCGAATGTCCTGCTGATGATTCCTGTAATCGTTCGTGTGGTGCAGGGGATGTCTCTGACGACTTGCAAGTCGTACTCTGTCTCTTCACCAAAGATTTCGGGGTCGTGATTTCTCACTCCCACATGATAAATGCCATCTTCATGTATCCACGCCAGAAATTGTTTCTTTTCATCTTTCGATTCTTCATCAACAGCGAGGATATGTGTTACGCTCTCTGTTTCATAAAATTCCATAACAGCATTGCAACGGGAGCCGGAATGCCCGATTTCGATGCTGTAAACTTCATCGGCAATTCCGTAGAATGTCACCCAGTCCTCGTCCGCCGCATCATGAAAATTATGGTGCTGTGCCTCCTGATCATCATTCAGGGTGATGGGACTCGCTTGAGCGGGATGGTCATCCTCTTCATACAGATCCGCATCAGAAATGCCGTCACAATTATTATCTTTGCCATCTTCAATTTCTGCGGCTCCGGGATAAGTTGAGTTGTCGGCATCGTTGCAGTCTGTATTGTCTGTCACATAGCCTTCAGGCGGTTCACAGGCTTGATCAGTGTCATGCCGGTCGCCGTAGCCATCTCCGTCTGCGTCTCTGTAATAGGTATTCTTGACAAGCAACGGATCTGAATCATCGCAATCGTCACAAAAACTTTCATCCACATAACCGTCAGGCTGAATGCAGTCTGATATGGCATAGTTAGGATTGCCGTGGCCGTCACCATCAGCATCTTCGCAATACATCTCACAGCATTCGTCGGTCTGATCGTTACAGTTATCATCTACGCCGTTGCAGAGTTCCTCAGCGTCAGGATTAATTGATGCATTCTTATCATCGTAGTCCCCTACTACATCCCTCAGTTCGGCCCTGGTGAAGTAACCATCCGGTCTTTCACAGGTGGTTTTCCTCATCCCGTCAGACCATTTGTCGCCGTCCCTGTCCCTGTACCACTTCTGGCCGGGCTGTTTATACCAGTCGCTGTCATCGCAGTCCGTGTCGTCCTTCACATATCCCTTGGGCGGCTTCGTCATGCAAGATTCTATGCAGTCCATCGGGTTGCCAAAACCATCTCTGTCAAGGTCATTGCAATAAACATAACGGGGGAACCCTTCATCCACCTGCCCGTTACAGTTGTCATCTATGCCGTTGCAGGTTTCGGTGACACCGGGATTTATGTTCGGATCAGAATCATTGCAATCTGTGTTGTCACGCACATAGTTGGGCGGTTGCGAACAGAATTGACGCCAACTATTCGGGTTGCCATATCCGTCACCATCCACATCCACATGAAATTTGGATGGAAGACAACTGGTGGTGGTCGTGCTGGTCGTGCTGGTCGTGCTGGTAGTGGTCGTCGTGGAGATGCTCGTGGTAGTCGTGCAGTCGCCGTTTTGGCAGTCCTGATCAACGCCGTCACCGCAGGTATCAAAAGCTCCCGGATGAATCGAACTGTCAGCGTCGTTGCAATCGTCCTCGTTCTCAGTGTAACCGTCGCCGTCATTATCCATATCATCACAACTGAGGTCGCCACCTTGACAATCCTGATCAATGTTGTCTCCGCAGGTTTCTGTAGCTCCCGGATGAATCGAACTATCAGCGTCGTTGCAGTCGCCCTGATTCTCAGTGTAATTGTCACCGTCATTATCCATATCATCACAACTGAGGTCGCCACCTTGACAATCCTGATCAA
>JAOZLU010000897.1 GCA_029934695.1 Desulfobacterales bacterium
GGGTTCATGGCGGGTTCATGGTGGGTTCCGCTTCGCTTCACCCACCCTACAGCTATATGTAATTTCAAAGAGTTACGTTTAACTGTGGGTTAATAATTGGGTCGGTCCGACCCAATTTGTCAACCCAATTTGTCACCCCCAATTTGTCACCACCCAATTTGTCACCTGCTCGGCTCGGATTGGCAAATCCGAGCCGTGATGCGGGGAATTTGCCAATCCTCCGCGAGCTTGTCCGGGGATGCCCGGCTCATAAAGCTGCTCGGCTCGGATTGGCAAATCCGAGTTCACAGAGGCACCTCAATGAGTCATAATCGAAATATAGTATCCGTAATCCAGCAGAATATCGGTTGTCTTGTCACCGGCAAGCTCTATCATATCTATTTCCCTGTCCTCGTTTTCCGGAGCTGTGATATTCACCCATACGGCTCTCGGATCGGCCGGACTTTCCGTGATGTTTATCAGACTGACTTCGGGAAATCTGTGTCTGAGCGAGGAAAAAAGTTTCCGGGCAAGTTCTTCCTGTTTGAAATTTATCATCTGCAAACCTCCTTTTCTATAGCTTTCAACAAAAAGATTGTCCGGAGTGCAAAAATTGAGCGAAGCGGTTTTTTGCACCGCACACCTCCGCGATCTATAGCTTTCAACAAAAAGATTATCCGGAGTGCAAAAATTGAGCGAAGCGGTTTTTTGCACCGCACACCTCCGCGATGACAAAGATTTTGTTTAAAGGACAACCAGTTCTTCCAATTTTGAAAGCATTCTTTCGGCAATCTTCCTGCTGATGCTTTTATCTGTATAGTCAGCCTTGTCCCTGATGAACTGCATGTCGGACAGGTAAGATTTCAGACGGGCCGGATAAATTTTCCGTCTTTTTATCAGTTCGCCGCTGAAATCAGCCTGAACCCGTGCGTGATCAATCCTGTCTCTGCGGATTCCTTTGTGGGCAAGAGCGACTACAGCAGCCTGCAACGCCGAATAATAAGCCCGGTTCGCGCAGGCGTTGTAAAGGCCGTTTTCGGAACATATTTTTGCGGCCGCAAGGTTTTCTTTTGCTTTGGCTAAAAATTCGTTTTTCATATCTTACAGGCTCCGTGTGTGCTTCTGATGAGTGACTGGGAAATATCTGCTTTTTTGGAAAAGTCAGGCATTTTCTTCAGAATATCAGCAGAGAGACTCATAAAAGTATCCATTTTTTTACAAATTACCCAAATTTTATCCCAAAGCATATATTATAACTGATGGTATGTCAACTGTTTTTCCGCATCAGAGCAGAAAAATTTGAGCTGTGCGGGTTTCGTTCAGGCAGCGTGTCTCCGGAGTGCTGAAATGAAATTTCAGCACTGCCAAACTGGAAGTTTGGCACTCCCGTATTGCAGAAGCCCGGCAGTGGAACCGACCAAGTTAAGTGATTGATATTAATTGAATTGCCTGTTTATTCTGACTCAAAAAAGGGCCTATATCGCCCTTTTCGGGGCCAAAAAGAGCGATATAGGAAAAAATCTCAGAATCCTATAATGCTCTTTTTGATGCCAAAAAATGCGATATAGGCCCTGAAAACGCCTGTTTTTGAGCCTGCTTCGCTTATTTTTCAATATCTTAGCTTGGTCCGACCCAATTTGTCCCCCCAATTTGTCCCGGAAAGGCACAACAAAAATACTTTCCCATACCATTGATTTTTTTTGTCCTGTCAGGTATTGTCTGAGCCATGAAAAAGATATTTATCAGAGAGGACTTGGAAACCGCCAGAAAGATTCCAACAAAGCCTATCATCAGTAGTGCCTGACCAATTTGACCCAATTTGTCAATTTGTCCCCCCGACAGAAAAAAACGCAGACCTCCCGTGAAACTGCAGGGATTCGGTTTAACAAGGATTTGATATCCCTGCTAAACTAAATCCCTGTAGTTCCAAAAGGACAATAAAATGAAGGCTTTGCAGGACCGTTTGAAACAATTTGCAAAATTGTTCTACAGTAAAATGAAGGCTTTGCAGGACCGTTTGAAACAATTTGAAAAATTGTTTTACAGCCAAAAGGCAACTTTGAAACAATTTGCAAAATTGTTTTACAGCCAAAAAATGTTATATTTGCATTCTTGTTGACGCAAAAATACATTTTATGTATAAGTTTGATGTTTGATGTTTGATGTTTGATGTTTGATGTTTGATGTTTGATGTTT
>JAOZLU010000898.1 GCA_029934695.1 Desulfobacterales bacterium
GCACGGTTCTTAGGGGGGAAGGGGGCTGAGAGGCCTCCGACCTACCCGATCCTTTTGAAACGTCGAGGGGGTGATATGAGTTTTATAATTATGCTTTGAATCATTTGATAAACGGAGTTTGTATTGTCAATCTTTAATCTGAGGTAAAAAATGAAAAATAACTATGTCAAAAAGTTTGTTTTTATTCTCGCCATAGTTCTGTCAGTCGCACTATGGGGAACTAATTGTATCGCCGGAGATCAGCCAGATATGGTTGATGATATGAGGGTCGGAAGAGCGGTAAGAAGTATCGGAGCGGCAGGTGCTACGGCAGTAGCCGTAAAAGGAGCATCCGGCGCTGCCATAATGTCTGAACTGGCTGCGACAGGAGCTGTGGTTGGTGGGGGAGTAGTCGCCGGAACAGCGATAACTGCCGGAGCCGGAGGTGCCGGAGCAGCAACTCTTATGAATGAGTATGTGTTCGACGGAGATACAAAAGCTGATGAAGCGGCTCGTGTCGGTACATACACCGGCGCTGCGGTTGGAACAGCAGGAGGGATAGCTGCTGTAAGTGCGGCAGGTACAGCTGGACTGAGTGCGGCGGGAATAACATCGGGATTGGCTAGTATCGGAGCGGCGGTTGGCGGAGGCATGGCTGCCGGCACTGTGGTAGTTGTGGCGGCACCGATTGCAGCAGCGGCGGCTGTCGGCGGAGCCGTTTACTGGCTGTTCAGTGATTCAGATGAAGATGATGATAAATAACCCCGTCACAACAAGGAGACTATTATGAGTTCAACAAGGTGTGGTAAGTGTGGCTATACATATCCCGATGATGCTTATAAGGATAAAAAACCCTTGACTTGCCCAAAATGTGGAAGCAAAAATATTGCTATGACACTCAAAGATGATTATCAAGTATCTGACAGACTTGGATCCCCTAAAAAATCTGAGGGAAAATAATCATCTCAAAGGCGGGGTATCCTTGATTATGGAAACCTCGCCGCCAACATAACCAGAAAGGGAAATTATTATGACTACAACAAAATGTGGTAAATGTGACTATGTATATGCAGAAGATATTCATCAGAATAGCCCTTTAGTTTGTCCAAAATGTGGAAGCAAAGATATTACTATGATACATAAAGACGTTTATAGAATATCTGATGAAGTTTACGGAACATCTAAAGATTCTGAAGGAAATATTTCAGGAGAAAGGATAAACATAACAGACCTAAACACAAACGCAGTGATTGCCACCGATTGCGGGCAGCCGACACGCCTAAATATTAATCGGGAAAGACGGGTTGACGGCTTTGTAGAGGAGGGTAATTATACTAAGTCGTTTGTAAATGCTTACAACAAATTCAATAATACCGAATATGAAATCAGAGACAAAGAATTTGAAGATAGCGACTATGCAGATCGAATCATATTTTCAGGAAATGAAAACATTAATGTGCAGATCAGACACTTCGATGACGAGATAGTTTCTGAAATTGGGAGAAAGAAACAGTTTACAGGTCAGCGCCTTTTACAGAATTTTGCAAATTCAATTAAAAACGCAATTGAGAAGAAATCTCTTATAGACCCTGAATTGAAAAAAAATACCATCCTTCTTCTTATAATCCCTAGCCCTTTAGGCGAATTAAGGAGACAAGATATCCTCACAGAAGAATTTGATTTTAGAGGGTTTAAAGATGTGTGGATTGCCCCTTTTGGCATTCGAGAAGAACCATTTGGTCTAACCAGAAAAGCCTAACCAAAGGTTGCAGCGGACGGCGGGGGCGGGTTCTCGGTTGAAGTTGTTCAGTAAAGCCCCCGCCGCCGCTGAACCTGAGCGTTAGGTGCTTTAAAAATGCGTGAGGAGAAGTTAATATGAAAAGACTTAATCTATTATGTGTATTTCTGGTTAGCATTATTGTAACTCAGATAGCCATAGCAGATGGTTGGCAAATGGGCTTCGGCAATTCTGACGGAAGCCAAGATACCTATAATATGGAAACTGGCTCATGGAGTCTCGGCTTCGGCAATTCTGACGGAAGTCAGGATACCTATAACATGAGAAACGGCTCGTGGAGTCTCGGTTTCGGCAATTCTGACGGAAGTCAGGACACCTACAATATGGGAAACGGATTGAGAGGTCTCGGCTTCGGCAATTCTGACGGAAGTCAGGATACCTATAACATGAGA
>JAOZLU010000899.1 GCA_029934695.1 Desulfobacterales bacterium
AGAGAAACTGGAAAATCGAAAATCAAAAATCAAAAATCGAAACTGGAAAGGGCTTCATCCAGTTTTCAGAGAGCGGTTCAGTTTCATCAGGCCGGACAGTTTCAGGAGGCTGGAGAACTTTACAAAAAAATTCTCGAAGCGAATCCGGATCACTCGGATACCTTACATCTTTCAGGTGTCATCGCACATCAGACGGGTAAAAAGGATGCTGCTGAAGAACTGATCCGCAAAGCCATCCGAATCAGTCCTGAAGACGCTGCTTATCATTATAATCTCGGGTGTGTGTATCAGGAACAGGGGAATTCAGATGACGCCATTTCATGCTTTGAAAAAACGCTGACATTGAAACCGGATTATATTCAGGCATACAATAATCTGGGTGTCCTCCTTCAAAACCAGGACAAGGTGGAGGAAGCCATCTCATGTTTCCAAAAAGGTCTGGCATTAGACTTGAATATCGCGGAAACATATAATAATCTGGGCAATGCGTTTCAAAAACAAGACAGGACCGACGAAGCCGTGTCATGTTTTCAGAAAGCCTTGAAAATCAAGCCGGATATGGCTGAAACGCTGAATAATCTGGGGAATGCCTTCCGGTCCCGGGGAAAGCTGGCGGAAGCCGTTTCATGCCTTCAAAAAGCCTTGAAAATCAGGCCTGACTACACTGATGCCTGCAATAACATGGGATTTGTTCTCCAGAGTCAGGGCAAACTGGACCAGGCCATGTCATACTATCAAAAGGCATTGGACATCAGACCGGACTACGCGGATGCACTCAATAACATGGGGTATGTGCTTCAGTCTCAGGGCAAGCCGGACGAGGCCATCTCCTGTTTTCAAAGCGCACTGAAAATCAAACCGGATTACGCGAATGCGTACTTCAATATGGGCAATGCGATGATCAGCCGGAGCCAGTTGGATGAGGCCATAAACTGCTATGATGAAGCCCTGCAGATCACGCAGAATTATCCCTTTGCAATTGCCGGAAAAGCAGATGTGCTGATGAAAAAAGGCGAGTTTGAAGACGCATACCAATGTCTTCTGCCCCTGATCGAATCTGAGACAGAGAATGTTGCCGTTGCAGGCGCATATACCCGGCTGGCTGGCCGCTTTGACCAGCGGCATCAGGCCATTCAACTGCTGAAACGAATTTTGAACAGTGGAGTGACCGTTGCTGACGAGATCAGTCAGATCCATTTCGATCTGGGTTATCTTTATGACGAGATGGGAGAATATGACACCGCATTTCATCATTACCAGCAGGCCAATGAATTAAAGCCGTGGCGTTTCGACGCCAAACAGCACGAAAATCATATCAGCAGTCTGATGGCAGTTTATGACTCTGCTCAGAAAAGTGACCTGGCACTGGCGAAGCATGGCTCGGAACTGCCGGTGTTCATCGTTGGAATGCCCCGATCGGGAACCACACTTGTGGAGCAGATACTGGCCAGTCATCCCCGGGTCTTCGGTGCGGGGGAATTGCCGGGTATCGGAAGGATTGCCCAGCATCTTCGTGTCTCAGCGAGTGCGGAATTTTCTGTATCAGAATATCTGAACTCAGTGACAGATGAAGTTTTGGACGAATTTGCACATCACTATTTAAACGAGCTTCGAGAATTTTCGGGCGACGCCTCTCGTATTACAAACAAAATGCCGCAGAATTTCCTGTACCTCGGTCTCATCTGGCAACTGTTCCCCAAAGCCAGAATCATTCACTGTGCGAGGGATGCGAGAGACATCGGTTTGTCCATCTATTTTCAGAATTTTTCAGGCGCGCACGCTTATGCCTTTGACATGAAAAATATCGGGGCCTATTATAATCAATATGAGCGGATTATGCGCCACTGGAGAGATGCCTTTGGAATCATTCCTATGTTGGAAGTGCGTTATGAAGAATTGGTTGCCAATCAGGAAGAAATCAGCCGTGAGATGGTGGCATACCTCGGACTGGAATGGGATGACCGATGCCTGCGTTTTCACGAGTCAGAACGGGCTGTCATCACCGCCAGTTCTCAACAGGTTCGGGAACCCATTTATACCACCTCGACAGGACGATGGAAGCGTTATGAGAAGTATCTCAAACCGTTGTTTGACAATATCAGTTACTAAATAAAAAGAATCCTCGTTCCCAAAGAATCCTCGTCTGGGAACGAGTACGCCTGAGTCTG
>JAOZLU010000289.1 GCA_029934695.1 Desulfobacterales bacterium
TAACTTAAAAATCAGACGGTTACAAAATGACCGGAACAAAAACGGGATCAGCTTTCTGAGAGCATCAACAACAGATTCATCACCCCATCATTTATCTGTGTACAGGACAAAAAATGACAATGTGCTGATATTGCTGAATATGAGCATTTCAGACAGAATAATCTGACCGTCTGATATTAAAAGTTGTCCGAAAATCTGAAATTTTTTTGTCCTGTTCACAGATTATTTATTTACTTTCAGAACAGAACACTTCTGCATTATCAGAAGGACTTTCTTCACTTACAGATATAAATTGGGTATGTTTACAGGACAAAAAATGAGCGGGAAGGAAACCCGGCTTTTTTTGTCAGAGGAGGAACCGGCCCGTTCGGGAAAAAATCCGGGTTTTTTTTCAGCCCTGCAACTTTTGTCCTGTACACAGAAATTTGGTATAAAAAACGTATATGTGCATTGACAAAAACAGAAAAAAAAAGGGGGATAACATGTTGAAAAGCAGAAGATTTCTTTTAAGAGTGGCTGTTTTCGGTCTTATTTTTGGAATGTTTGTTCTAATCGCTGACCCAGCCTTTGCAAGAAATATTACAGTAGTATCCGCAGTAAAAGCTGGCAGCGGAACGGTGGAGCCATCAGGAAATCTCGCTGTGCAGACAGGCGATGTGCTGACATTTAAAATCACTCCCGCCGCAGGGTACAGTGTGGATTATGTAAAGCTTGATGGTGCATCAGTAGGGGCGGTGACCACCTATACGTTTACTGCTGACAGTTCTATGGGCTTCCATATGTTTTATGTGTATTTCAGATCAGGGGTCGGGCGTACGATAACAGCTTCCGCTGGGCAGAACGGAAGTATCAGCCCTTCAGGTGCAATCTCGGTGAGTGACGGCGGGTCTCAGACATTCACAATGAGTCCGAATTCGGGATATGAAGTGGATGATGTGACAGTGAACGGGCAGTCCAAAGGCGCTGTCACCAGTTATGCCTTCTCAAATGTCACTTCTGACCAGACCATTGATGTCACTTTTAAGGAAATTCAGGTCGTTCAGCATACCATAACTGCTGACGCGGGGTTAAATGGAGAAATAGGGCCATCAGGCTCAGTTTTGGTAAATGACGGCGAGGATCAGTCTTTCACAATAACGCCCGATTCCGGATACGAGGTGGATGATGTGACGGTGGATGATCAGTCAGAAGGGGCTGTGACCAGCTACGATTTTACCAATGTCACCGACGATCACACCATCAGCGTCACCTTTAAGGAGGTCGCCTCCTCTACTCATTATATCGTGGCCTCAGCAGGAACAGGCGGAAGCATCACTCCGTCGGGCAGTGTCCCCGTGAACGATGGTGCGGCACAGATATTCACAATGGCACCGATTTCCGGATATGTTGTGGAGGATGTCGAAGTGGACGGGCAGTCAAAAGGGGTGATGACCAGCTACGACTTCACCAATGTCACAGATGATCACACCATCAGCGTCACCTTTAAAGAGGCCTCCTCCGCTACTCATTATATCGTGGCCTCAGCAGGAACAGGCGGAAGCATCACTCCGTCGGGCAGTGTCCCCGTAAACGAGGGTGCGACACAGATGTTCACAATGACACCGATTTCCGGATATGTGGTGGAGGATGTCAAAGTGAATGGTCAGTCAATAGGAGCGGTGACCAGCCACACCTTTGACAGTGTCACCGCTGATGCCCTCATCAGCGTCACCTTTAAAGAGGCTTCTACAACTCAGTACATCATAGCGGCCACAGCGGAATCAGGCGGAAACATAAGCCCTTCGGGTACTGTCATGGTGAATGAGGGCGAGTCCCAAACCTTCACGATGATTCCGGATGACGGGTATATGGTGGACGATGTCAAGGTGGATGGAATATCAATGGGCACTCAAACCAGCTACACGTTCCCGTCTGTCACCAGCCATCATATTATCCGAGTTTCGTTTAAAATTATCGGGGGAACCCAATACACCATCAACGCCAGCGCGGGCCTGAACGGAAGCATCACCCCGCCCGGTGCCGTCACGGTGAACGAGGGCGAGGCAAAGACATTTACAATGATCCCTGCGGACGGATATGTGGTGGAAGATGTGAAAGTGGATGACCAGTCTGTGGGCGCGGTAAACACATACCCCTTTGCCTCTGTCAATGCCGATCACACCATTCATGTCACCTTCAAAGTCAGCACCGGAACGCAATACATAATTACGGCAACATCAGGAGATCACGGGAATATATACCCTCTCGATGCTGTCTCGGTGCAGGAGGGCGAGTCTCAGACCTTTACGATGAATCCTGAAGCCGGATATGCTGTGGATGATGTCAGGGTGGACGGAACCTCAAAAGGTGCGATCACCTATTACACATTTCCTTCTGTCAATGCCGACCATACCATTCACGTCACGTTCAAGAGCAGCGGGATCATGCAATATACGATCAATGCTGATTCGGGAAACAATGGCAGCATATCCCCTTCAGGGGATGTTCTGGTAAACTCGGGCGAGACCAAGACCTTTATAATGTATATGGCTGTGGGATATGAGGTGGACGATGTTTTTGTGGATGGCAAGTCCGTGGGGCCGGTGACCAGCTACACCTTCCCAGATGTCAACGATTCTCATGAAATCTATGCAATGTTCAAAGGCATCGGAGGCCCCATATACACGATAACAGCCACTTACGAGGGTCAGGGGACCATCAATCCCTCCGGCCTGGTCACGGTGAATGCCGGCGCTTCCAAGATGTTTACCATGTATCTTGCCCCGGGATATGAAGTGGAAGACATTTTGGTGGATGACATTTCAGTTGGCCCGCTGGAAACCTATACCTTCCAGTCTGTCACTGAGAATCACAAAATCCATGTGAAGTTTGTGTCAATGGGCTGTGTCCCCGGCGATGCTGACTATGACAGAAAGGTCACGCTGAAAGATGTGATCATTAACCTTCAGACACTGTCCGGCATAGCAACTCAGGAAGAATAAAACCTGATTATAACGGATTAAGGGGAGCCTCGGACCTTGAACCACTGACGTGACCGTAAAAACCACAGAGAACCGCAGAGGAGGGACAGAGAACGACGCAGGGCTGATTTCAGGCCTCCCCTGAAAGCGTTATAATCAGAATAAAACCTCCCGCTCGGCCCGGAACCTCCCGCTCGGTCCGGCGGAACGACTCAGCGGATTTCGTTATCATGACCGTTGGCTGCAAAACCTGCTGATATCAGCTTCCTTGGGCGGCTTTCGCGGGCCTCTCCTAAATCCGTTATAATCAGAGAATTTATGATAGAGGAGATTCAGGAGTTTGTCGAGCAATATATAGATAAATAGGCAATAGCAATATGATCAGCGTAGAAAATCTTACAAAAAGCTTCGGGGCTCAGTCACTTTTTGAAGGGGTGAGTTTCAAGCTCAACCAGCGTGAACGGCTTGGGGTGGTCGGACGGAACGGGCACGGAAAGACAACACTTTTTCGGATGCTCATCCGCGAAGATATCCCGGATTCAGGCAGTATCATCATTCCTAAAAACTACCGTATCGGTCATGTCCGACAGCATATTGATTTTACAGAGGACACAGTTTTAAAAGAGGGAATGAGAGGGCTTTCCGAACAGGAGCGGGATCACCACTGGAAAGTGGAAAAAATTCTCTCCGGACTCGGGTTTTCCAATGGGGACATGCAGCGGCATCCGCGAGAATTCTCAGGAGGATTCCAGGTACGCCTGAATCTGGCCAAAGTGCTTGTGTCCGAGCCTGACCTCCTGCTTCTGGACGAGCCGACCAATTATCTTGACATCTCCTCCATACGATGGGTGGAACGATTCCTGAACAACTGGATTCATGAACTGATGCTCATCACCCATGACCGGAGTTTCATGGACAAAGTCGTTACGCACACCATGGCGATTCATCGCGGGAAAGTCCGAAAAATTCCCGGGGATACTGGGAAACTCTATGAACAGATCGCCCAGGAAGAGGAAGTCTATGAAAAAACCCGCATGAACGATGAACGCAAGCAGAAAGAAATGCAGCAGTTCATCACCCGGTTCAGAGCCAAGGCGAGGCTTGCCAATCTGGTACAGTCACGGGTCAAGACCCTGAGAAAGATGGAAAAGCGGGAAAAGCTTGAGACCCTCAAGACGCTCGGTTTCTCTTTTCAAAGCAAGCCGCTTCCCGGAAAGCATGTGGTGAGTGCGTCGGATATTTCCTTCTCATACACCCCTGACACACCGCTTATCAGAAATTTTGATATTACTGTGGGGCAGCGGGAACGCTTATGCGTGATCGGAAAAAATGGCAAAGGAAAGACAACGCTTCTCAAGCTTCTGGCAGACGCACTCATGCCGCAAAGCGGTAAAATCACATATAATCCCAATGTGGTAAAAGGGTTCTACGAGCAGACCAACGTGAAAACGCTGGTTGACACCCGGACCATAGAAGAGGAGATTTTATATTCAGATGCAGATGTTGACCGGCAGAAGGCAAGGAATATCTGCGGCGCCATGATGTTTGAGGGCGACGCTGCATTAAAAAAGATCAGTGTGCTGTCAGGCGGAGAAAAGAGTCGGGTGATGCTGGGGAAACTTCTCGTAACGCCTGTGAACCTGCTGCTTCTGGACGAACCCACCAACCATCTTGACATGGAATCCTGTGACTCCATGATTGCCGCCATTGACAGTTTTGACGGCGTGGTGATTATGGTGACGCATAATGAAATGTTTCTCCATGCACTTGCGGAACGGCTCATCGTGTTTCAGAATGACGGCATCGAAGTGTTCGAGGGAAGCTATCAGCATTTTCTGGAAGAAGGCGGATGGCAGGACGAACCGTCAAAGGATTCAGGAACTGACGGAGTCAGGAGTTCCTCGGATTCCCAGCCCATCAGATCCTCAACTCCCAAATTGACAAAAAAGGAAATACGGCGGCATCGCTCCGAAATCGTGGCCGAGCGGTCAAGAGCACTGAAACCCGCGGAGCAAAGTATAGCACGGACGGAGAATGATATTGAATCCCGGGAAAAGGAGATGGACGCGTTCAACCAAGCCATGCAGACCGCTTCGCAGGCCCAGGACGGCGCAAAGATCGTGGAAATCTCACAGTCCATTCATGCTTGTCAGTCCGCCATTGAAACACTCTTTGATGAACTGGAATCGTTCACCGACACTTATGAAGAACAAAACGTCGTATTTGAAAAAAGGCTTGAAGAATTAGAGAAGGATTAGACCTCCGAGGTTTTTAAAACCTCGGAGGTCTTAGGGAAAGCGAGGTCTCAGGAACTTACGATGAACAAGTCTTCAAAGACAAAAATAGATTTGAAGCGATACCGCAAGGTGCGCCGATTTTTTGCGAAAGTCTTTCTGCACACCTTGTGGTGGGATGTTATTCTTAACCGGCCCCTCTTTTGTGTGTTTCGCACCCCCCCGTTGCCTCGCTGGAAAGAGATTGCCAGGCAGTACCGTACGCTGGCTGTGGAAATGGGCGGTGTGCTGATCAAACTGGGCCAGTTTCTCAGCATCCGCGTCGATGTTCTGCCCGCGGAAGTCATCGGGGAACTGGCCGGCTTGCAGGATGAAGTGCCTCCTGAAAAATCAGAAGCCATCATTGCACAGATAGAGGAAGATTTCGGGCGCCCGATCTTTGAAATATTTGAATGGTTTTCATCCGAACCCCTGGGCGCGGCATCTCTGGCCCAGGCATATCTGGCGAAAATCCGAAATCCGAAATCCGAAGAAGTTGTCGTCAAAGTGTTGCGTCCAGGCATTGATGTGGTTGTGGAAACAGACCTCACCGCTATTGTGCTGGCCTTTGGCTGGCTCAAGTATTACAAGCATGTCAGCCAGCGGGTGGACCTGGACTGGCTCGCCGAAGAATTTACTGCGGTCACCCGCAGGGAACTGGATTTTGAAATTGAGGGGCGCAATGCCGAGCGTCTTGCCCGTGATTTTGCCGACGATCCGCATGTCTGTCTTCCCAAAATTTATTGGGAATATTGCGCGTCCCGGACTCTGACCCTGGAAAATGTCGGCTACATCAAAATTGCAGATTTGAAAGCCATTGAAGCCGCAGGCATCAGCCGTCCCCATGTTGCGGACAGACTCTATAACGTCTATATGAGGCAGGTTTTTGAAACGCATTTTGTGCATGTTGACCCTCATCCCGGGAATCTGTTCGTCAAGCCTCTGCCTGATCATGAGGAAACAGAGGCAGGCGTGACCGGGTTCAGTCCTGGTGATCCTGTGCCCTTTAAGCCGGACCGTCCTTTTCAACTGGTGTTTGTTGATTTCGGCATGTCCGTCACAATTCCCGAACGATTACGGGCCGCGTTGCGGGAATACGCTATCGGATTCGGTACCCACGACGCGCATAAAATCGTGCAGTCGCTTATAAGTGCCGGTTCTCTGGCCAATGACGCGGATCTGAATCGCCTGGAAGAAGCGCATGAGACGTTGTTTAAGCATCTTTGGGGGGTGCGCGTGGGAAAAATACGGGATGTTGCTTTAAAAGAAGCCCGTTCTTTTTTGAAAGAATATAAGGATGTGATATATGATTCGCCGCTACAATTCCAGGCAGATTTGCTCTTTGTCATGCGAGCTGTCGGCATTCTCTCCGGTATGGCCGCCAATCTTGACCCGGACTTTGATATCTGGGCCAAAATAATTCCCTTTGCCGAGCGTTATGCAAAAGAGGAATTGCTGGAAAATGAGGAGGATTGGCTGAAAGAAGCCGTGACTCTGGGACAACTGATGCTCAAACTGCCGATTCAATTGGACCGCATTGTTACCCGTGCGGAACGGGGAAAACTGACCGTGCAGACATCCCTGTCTTCCGATGCCCGAAAGGCCATGCAACGCCTGGAGCAATCCGTCAATCGGCTTACCTGGACTGTGCTGGCATCCGGCCTGTTAATTTCAGGCGCGCATCTTCACGCGGGCGATTCAGATGAAAATTTTGGAAAGATACTGATCGCTCTGGCAGTGCTGACTTTTTTATGGGGAATAAGAAAAAACTGAGGAATTAAAAAAGCACTTCTTTTTTTCGCCGGACGGGTTGCAAACCCCGTCCGGCAACAAGAATTGAGGATTAAAAAATGCACTTCTTCTTGAAAATATTCATCATTCTGATTTTAGTACAGATTTTTGGGTTCCTGATATGGTGGAGGCGTTTGCGCCAAAAACCCAGGCTCCGCTCACTGCTGATCGGCCTTTTTATAGCAGGGAACCTGCCCTGGCCTGTTTTTTATTTCGCGTTTACCCGCCCTGAGCCGCCTTCAGTATGGATAACCTCCTTTGTTCTCAGGCTGTTTACGACTTGGCAGGCGGGGCTTGTGCTGTGGTTCTGTCTTGCCGCCATTATTGCTCTGATCGTGCTGGCTTTTTACAGAATACCCCGAAAGGTGACCCGCGTCTTTCGTGAAAAGGAGAAGTCTGCCATGAGCAATCCACCTGAAAAAGAATCTGTTCGCGTAAGCCGTCGTGAATTTCTGGTAAAAACCACTGCCAAAGCGGTCTGGGGAACGACCCTGGGGTGTGCGGCTTACGGGTTTGTCCGATCTGAGTTTGATCCTCTGGTAGTTTCGTATAACATATCTCCTGCCGCTCTTCCCGGAACTCTGGACGGATTGACGATTGCCCACTTATCCGACCTTCACGTCGGGCTGTGGACCCCGCCGGATGAAGTGCCACGGGTCATGGGCCTGACCCGGGAACTCAAGCCGGATATGGTGGTCATCACCGGCGATATTATTGACCACAATCCTTCATTCAGTCGGACATTGCTCCGCTACCTCCATTACTTGGATGATGTCCCCTTGGGCGTGTATGCTGTCATCGGCAATCACGATATTTACACAGGTGTTGACAGGATAACCCGGGCATTGCAGACCGGAGGCGTAATTATGCTCCGAGATGCTCATCATTCTTTCAGAAATCAGGGACTGCCTCTGGCATTGGTCGGCGTGGATGATCTTGGCAGGAGGTGGTTCGGATCAGGGGGGAATATTCATCTTGAACAGGCCATGTCAGAACTCTCTTCTGATCTTTTCCCCATCCTTCTGGTTCACCGTCCCACCGGATTTGAACAGGCGAGGCGCCGTCAGATTCCCCTGAC
This sequence comes from Desulfobacterales bacterium, assembly GCA_029934695.1. GTDB lineage: Bacteria > Desulfobacterota > Desulfobacteria > Desulfobacterales > 4be13 > JAOZLU01. Next base: position 8,103 of record JAOZLU010000289.1, read on the forward strand.
TTTGTGCGGCCATACCCACGGAGGGCAGTTTGCACTGCCCGGAGGCCCTAATTTGGCTGATATTGCCTACAAATATACGCATGGCCTGTATAAACGTGAGGAAAGTTTTCTTCATGTCTCAGCCGGTACCGGCGCAGTGGGCCTGCCATTTCGCATAGGGGTTCCAGCAGAAATATCCCTGCTTCGACTCAGGAAGCTTGCGGGGATTGCCAAATCCCCCACCCGTAACGGTTCGGATTTGGCAATCCGAACCGAGCAACTTGGGAAACATCGGGCAACTTAGGAAGCTTGCGGGGGATTGGCAAATCCCCCGTCATCAAACATCAAACATCGAACATCAAACATC
>JAOZLU010000290.1:0-4042 GCA_029934695.1 Desulfobacterales bacterium
TCAAACATCGAACATCGAACATCAAACATCGAACATCGAACATCAAAAGCGGTGTCTTTCATCCGAAAGAGTGAGATATTGCGGACTCGGAGGACTTCCGGATAATGAGAGGTGCAGAAAAAGACCACTTCTTTCTCGGAAAATTCAGAAAGAAATATGCCGGAAAGTTCTGTTCCGCTCACCGGGTCGGTGGATTGGAACAGTTCATCTGCCAGTATGTATGCAGAAGAAGAGATTTCTCTGGTGAAAAACTGTATTTCTTCTCCGAAGCTGGACAGATTTTTCCGGATGTCGCCGGATGTTCTCAGACTCAGTTCAACCTGGGCCGGAAAATGCAGTTGCACGGCTTCCGCAGGTACGGGAAGTCCCATTCGGATCGCTGTCAAGTGAAAATACAGGGTTTTCAGAACGGTTGTCTTGCCAGTCATGTTGGCCCCGAACAAGACATTTGATCCCTGGTTCAAGTCAAGATTCAAAGGAACGTATTCTTTTACCTGATTTCTGAGATACGGCAACTGGGCACCTCTGAGTTTACATCCGAACTCGGTTTGAAACTCCGGAAAACAGAACGCATAACGATTTTTGGCCCACAGGAGTGCGTAGTCATAAACGCGCTGTTTTCGTCTTTCATAGTAAATGCTGAATTTCCCGAGGAGCGGGTATAATGATTTGTTTATGCTGTTCAGTTTGTTCTGCATCAACTGGTCAAAGCTTTGGGCCAGCGTCTCTTTCTCCGCGATGATTGTCTCAACAGATGATGGTAAGCGAAAATCAATCAGGCAGATATTTTGCCTGTCCGTCACAGAGAGCAGGTTGCAATTCAGTATTTTTGAAAGATTCTCAGCTTCCGGGGAAATTTCTTTGGGATAAGGACAGATCATCCTGAGACCGGTTTGCGTGTATATCTCATTTTCATACAGAGTCAGTTCGTCCCTCAGCTTTTGTCCGAGCACCTCGATTTGTTCGGAAATTTCCTTTTCATCGGAGGTATGACACAGCGCGGAAAATCCGCCTTTCATATAACTTCCAAGAATCTTCTGAATGCCCTTGCAGGATTCGCTTAATTCCGACGACAGCGGACAGTTGACTTCAAGTTCACTCAGACGCTGATTTTCAGAAACAAATCTGCCCAGGCTGTAAAGGTGAAACTGCTCCAAATGCTGATCTCTGAAAAAAGGCATCACAGCATCCAGCAAAGGCAATTTGCGGCTTTGGGCAATAAGACTCTCAATGTCCAGTTTCCCCTGTTCAATCTGCGTCTGGAAATCGTAAAGCCGCTTAAAATGAGATATTCCCTCGTCCTGAGTCATGGGCCGCAGAATTTTGCGGGGAAGCAAAGGCAGTTCTATGTCAAACAGCGACAGGAATCCTTTAAAATCAAGTTCTTCAATCAGATCGTCAGGCACGATTTTTTGTTCAAATTCCAATTTCATGGAGCTTCTCCCGAAAAAGGTTGTGAAGCGGTATGTTTTCAGGAATCATCAGGCCGGCTTTGTTCTCTGCCCGGGTATCCTGCTTGAGAAAAATCCTTTCCCGAAATCAGAAATCCCCGCATCCCGGTTTCCATATTGAGAGCAAGCGTTTCAATTTTCATTGTGCTCTCAATTACCCTATGGTATGATCAACCCAATGACTCGTGTTAAGCAGAATTTTGAGGCTCATCAAGGAAATTATACCGAGAAGTAATACTAAAATCAGCGGAACGCAACTTCCCAGCATCACAGATTTCTGGCCGCTCAAATCTCCGGCAGGTTCCCGTTTGTACGGACTCCCGCGCGATGATAATACAGACCGGCCAGCCCGGGACCAACAACCGATAACCGACAACAATCATTCAGCCGTTCCTGCGCCAGTTCCAGAAAAATCACCGGATGATTCTCCGTCATACTTACCGGCCGCTCGGCTGACTGGGAAAAGGAAGGGTTCAGGTTTTTAGCGGCTTCAAAAGACCTGATAGCCTCCCCGGTTTTTCCCTGATCAGAACAGATCATCCCTTTTAAGAATGCGATCTTTGCAGGAAAGATATTCTCTTTCTCGGCCACCTGTATCCATTTTTCAGCCTCATCAGGCTTTCCTATCTGACGCAGGATAAATATCAGCTCCGGCAGCGACTCTCTGATCCTCGGAACCAGCGTGGCCGCATCCTGCAAATGGGGCATGGCTCCGGGATAATCCATCAACTGCTTATACGCCATGCCCAGAGAAAACGCGGCCGCAGAAGAATCGGAATACTGTTCACGGGCTTTGAGAAGATGCTCAATCGCTTCCTTATAATTCTCCTGCCTGTAATATTCAATTCCCCTTGTCAAACTGTAATCGTCGGCCAGGACACCAGAAAAATCAGAGCCAAGCAAAATAATCAAAAAAATAATAAAACGCAGCAATTTTTTCATAAGCCGGTTCGTAGTTCCGCGTTTAGGCGGCGCATAAAAAAGTTCGTAGCCCCGCCTTTAGGCGGAAGAATCTGTTTTTTACAATTCCGGTTCCCAGCAATTCTGAATCCAGTCATCAAGTTCCTGATTCATATCATTGCTTTTCTCTATCCAATCATAAAAATTCACTTTGCCGTTATCAGTATAGTCGCCGCATTCATCTTTCGATATCCAGCAATCCAGTATCCAGCGGTACAATTCCTTCCATGTATCCCGATACTTTTCATTAAAATCATCTCTGTTCACAGCACCGTCCCCGTTAAAGTCTCCGCAGTAAGAAACCTCTCCGGATATATGCTTATCAATAAATTCTTCAAACTCGGATACACGGGTATAAACTCCGTAATATCCCGGTACTGAACATCCTTCACCCCAACTGGTAATACCTGCAAGTTTCCAGCCTTCTTCCCAGACAACCAGAGGACCTCCACTGTCTCCTGTGCATGAGTCTTTGCCGCCGTCAGCATAACCTGCGCAAAGCATGTTGTCAGTAATCTCATCACTTTCTTCATGGTCGAACCACCAGTTCATCCACCAGTGATACGGCTCTTTCTTCTGATTATAGGCGTCGTTACATACCTGGTTGGAAACCACAGGAAGGAATACCTCCTGTAACACATCAGGATATTCTGAACCATCCGCTTCTGTGACACCCCATCCCAGAATAGCGGATTCCTGCCCCTCAAGGGAAATGTTATATGAAACCAGAGGGAGTGTTTCACATAAGACATCTTTTTCCAATTCTACCAGCGCGATATCCGAATCCATAGTCCAACTGTCATAGTCCGGATGGGGGATAATTCTTCTGACACCGACGCGCTCTCCTGTGTCATTTTTAAGATCATGGATTCCCAGGACCACTTCAATATCGCTTGTGCTGATATTTCTGCCTGTCCATTCATCCTTAACACAATGCGCGGCTGTGACCACCCACTTGGAACTTATAAGCGCGGCTCCGCAAAGATGCGCATAATATATGTCAGGTTCATCCGCATCAACCAGAAGGGCCATCCATGGGTATTCACCTGGCCGCGCGTCATTACCGTCCACAATTCTGGGTGTTTTTCGGGATTCTTCTCCGGCGGTCGTGTCAGCATAAGCCATCCCGGTAACAATAGCCAGCAACACAACCATCATTATTGCCATCATTCTCATCTTTTTTTCTCCTTTATTAAAAAGTTCGTAAGTTCTGCCTTCAGGCAGTCTCTATAAACTTACATGCAAATTTTATGCCAAAATCGGGTTTGTCCTATCTGACTATCTGAAATCAAAGCAGTAAAAATTTTTCTGACACAAAATCCAGAATCAGATTCAGGTCAAAAAAGAGTGGTCATTTCGACAATTTTGTCGAGTTAAGACATGAATTGTCGATCGCAGGGGATTGACAAATCCCCTGCCCCTCACGCCAGTTTTATTATGATGCTCGCGGGGGATTGGCAAATCCTCCGCCCCTCATGCCAGGTGCTTCGGGTTTGCCAACCCGAACCGAGCGTTTTAAAATGTTGCTCGCAGGGGATTGACAAATCCCCTGCCCATCACGCCAGTTTTATTATGATGCTCGCAGGGGATTGACAAATCCCCTGCCCATCACGCCAGTTTTATTATGATGC
>JAOZLU010000290.1:4142-8440 GCA_029934695.1 Desulfobacterales bacterium
GCCAACCCCAAGCGAGCAACACAGGGAACGCTCGCGGGGGATTTGCAAATCCCCGGCCCGTGAAACAATTTGCAAAATTGTTTTACACTGCTTCGGGTTTGCCAACCTGAAGCGAGCAACACAGGGAACGCTCGCGGGGGACATAGATCGTTTGAAAAATGCAAAAATTCCGCCTGGCGGCTCCATTTTTGCACTCCTTAAATAAAAAAGTTCTTCAATCAGATCGTCAGATATATTTTTTTGTTCAAATTCCAATTTCATGGGGCTTCTCCCGAAAAAGATTGTGAAGCGGTATGTTTTCAGGAATCATCAGGCCGATTTTGTTCTCTGCCCGGGTATCCTGCTTCAGAAAAATCTTTTGCACTGTTACCGGATGTAGCAGGAGAATCTCCGGCACAAAGCGTCTCCCGTGATTTTCACGAACTGATACATTCTGGTAAAGCGTGAAATTGTCAAGAACCACTTTCAACTGCTTAAGTGGCGACAGAAATGTGAAAAGCGATTTTGAAAGCGCGCCGTTCAGGTAAAGGAGACTGCTCGCGTTCTTATATTTCAGACATACATTTTTCAGGCTTGCATCAAGGGAAGGAATCTCATTCCCGTGATATAAAATCTGATTGTTATCATCAGCCAGAAGGGATTTTGTCTCTTCTTTCCGAGTTGCTTTCAGAAAGTCTTTCTGATTCTCGGAGCAGATCGGAAAGGAGAGGGAAAAAAGCAGGTCTTCTGCCTTTCGGATCTGTTCTTTCCGGTCTGAAATAAGAAGCGCAAAATAAAACGCATCACTGATATCAGGGTGGGCCAGAAACTGCCGGTCAACAGACCCGTCAATGAGCAGGCAGCTTTTGGGGAAAATATCTTTCAGAATCGTTTTCAATCGGAGCATTTCCTGCTTGTTATTCGGCCCTTCAAGCACGATCTGAAAATCAGTCAGGCATTTTCCCAAGATATAAAGTTTGTTGAAATCGCTGAAACTGAAGCAGATTTCATATTTTCCCGTGAGTTCTTTCAGGTGTTCGCCGGCAGTGATAAAACAACTGCCTTTGTAAAGGCGGATTCGGGGTTTGAGATGCCCTTCATACGCGTCAACATCTTCTCCGTTGATCCCGATGGAGGTCAGGCAAATCTGCGTATCTGTCCCGGCTTCCCAAAGCCTTCTGTAAACAAAATTAAGTGCGGTTGTTTTTCCCGCGTTTTTGTCCGAACCGATAAATGAAAAGGTTTTCATGCTAAACAGTGAAAAGTTCAAAGTAAAAAGTTGAAAGTAAGACCTCCGAGGTTTTCAAAACCTCAAGAGTTTATAATTTCCAAAATGCAAAAACGACAGCGGCGTTTATAAATATTTTCCACTACCATAAAAAATATGTCCTGACAAGCTATTCTTACAGGGCAATCCCATGGAATGTTAAATATTAAGTAAATCAGCAACCTGGATTTTTATCGTACTCCGTCAGCGGCAATACCCAAAAAGGAGTGCAAAAATGGAGCCGCTAAACGGAATTTTTGTGTCTGTCAAGATGCTACAAAATGCGAAAATTCCGATAAATTGCGAAAATTCCGCCTGGCGGCTCCATTTCCGCACTCCCTTTGTGTATTCGTTATTATGGTTCTTCTTCTGGATCATAACAGGGAATGCCGAGTTTTTCGCAAACACTTTTCAAAGAATGATCCGATGTCACAAAAGTAATATTGCGGAAAGTTGAACGGACATTTTCGACAACTGCCAGATGTAAGCCGTCATTTGAGCCGACACTGTGCAGATGTCCATGTTCCAGTAAAATCCTTTCCGCTCGTTTGAAAGAGGCTTCATTAAACGGAATCACCGTGAAATAACGAGTTGCTCCGGCAGTATCCCGTCTCATACGTCTGACAAGTCTCCGAACCGTCCTTTGTTTTAAATATCTTTTACGACGATATTTCATCAGAACGCTGACGAATTCCAAAGTCGTAAGGGATGACACCAAAATCGGATCTGACAGATTTGAAACGAGTCGTCTGATATTTAGTGAGCCTTCTTCGTCTCTGTAAAACTTCCATACAGCAGCGGTGTCAAAATAGAATCTGCCATTTTCATTTGCCATTTCTGATTTCAGACTCCTTATCCGGAACTGCCGACAATATTCGGCGGACATCTTCAAGCGGCATGACTTCTGCCAGTTCCCTCACTTTTTTCAGCAGTTCCTCCATTCTGATCTCATCTTTTTCAAACCATCCGCCGATGCCGAGATTGATCGCCTGAACAACGTCTTCCTTGCGGCCGCCACGGCTCAGAATCACCGTGTCTGTATCTATACCCTCCTCCAGCACCTCCCGGATCATTCTGATACCTCCCGTTTCAGGTATCTTCAGATCAACAAGGGCCACATCGAAATCCTCTTCTCTGAGTTTCTTTAATCCTTCCGAACGGTGAGACGCTGTTCCGACCTCAAAGCCGTGTTTGGTAAGAAACTTACTGTAAACAGAGCGGATTTCATCTTCTTCATCAACAATCAGAATTTTGTAATGTCCTTCCATGAAGTTATCCTTTTACGAGTGATTTGTTAATATGACTAAATAAGCCATATTGCCGGACGGGGTTTGTAACCCCTTATTACCGGACGGGGTTTCCATTGCCGGACGAGGGTTCCATTGCCGGACGGGGTTTGTAACCCCGTCCGAAACATTTATTGCCACTTATTGCCGGACTATTGCCGGACGGGGTTCCCATTGCCGGACGGGGTTCCCATTGCCGGACGGGGTTTGTAACCCCGTCCGAAACATTTATTGCCACGGAACATGAAGCATGGGAACGAAAAGGTGGGTGTGATGAGTCCTTTACAATCTCTTCCGTCTTTCCAGATTTTCCGGCTCAAGATAGAGTTTTTCCCCGCTGAGAAGTTTAGCCACGCCGTCAAGCGGTTTATATCTCTCATCCTCGCATATACGGCACTGGCCACAGTTTGAGAAAACATTTTCCGGCTGGGTGTATGTCGTGATGACGCCTTCATAGTTACGCAGCACGAATCGCCGGTCCGACTGGGAAATGAGATAACTTGGCATGACCGGAATCTTGCCGCCCCCCCCGGGCGCATCAACCACAAAGGTCGGAACAGCCATGCCGGTGGTATGACCTCTCAGATTCTCAATGATTTCCATGCCTTTTGTGATGGATGTCCGGAAATGGGAAATGCCCTCTGAAAGATCGCACTGATAAATATAATACGGTTTTACGCGTATCGTAAGAAGTGTCTGAACCAGCTTTTTCATAATATTCGGGCAGTCATTGACATCTCTGAGCAAAACCGTCTGGTTCCCCACCGGAATTCCCGTGTTCACAAGTTTTTCACATGCTGCTTTGGATTCATGAGTAATCTCACGGGGATGATTAAAATGCGTGTTCATATAAATCGGATGATATTTTTTCAGCATATTCACCAGATCATCTGTGACGCGTTGCGGCAGAACCACCGGCATCCTGCTTCCGAGGCGGATGATTTCAACGTGTTCGATTTCCCGGAGATTTTTCAGGACATATTCAAGCTGGTCTTCTCCGAGGGCAAGCGCATCACCGCCGGAAATAAGCACATCCCTGACTTCTTTGTGATTCCGGATATATTCGATACATGCATCCACCTGTTTTCTGGACAGATGCTGATCATGATCGCCGACCACTCTCCTGCGTGTGCAATGGCGGCAGTACATGGAGCAGATATGCGTGACAAGAAACAGCACCCTGTCCGGATACCTGTGAGTAAGTCCCGGAACCGGCGAATCCACATCTTCATGAAGCGGGTCATCCCGGTCATCCGGGGCCTTTTCCAATTCCAGTATCCTGGGAACCGCCTGGAGCCGGATCACGTCACGTTTATATTTTCTGTCCATGAGAGATGCATAATAAGGCGTGATCCCCATTTTGAATTTCTGAAGGCATTTCTCCAGATCCTGCTCTTCATCCTCACTCAGATCAATGATTTTTTTCAGTGTGGGAATGTCCCTGATGATATTTCTGAACTGCCATTTCCAGTCATTCCAGTCTTCCTCTTTCACATCCTTAAACAACTGAACTTCCTTGTAATCTGTTTTAGGATACGCTTTCATTTTTTATCTCCTCTGTAAATCCAATTATATATGTAATGATTTCATTTGTGTTTATAAGGTGGGTTGCGGTTTCGTTTTTTACTGCGTAAAAAATCGAAATCCTTCACCCACCCTACAACCCGGGATTTTCTTATGTGCGTATGTCATCGGCGGAGCCTGCGAACGAGTTTATAAGGTGGGTTGCGGTTTCGTTTTTTACTGCGTAAAAAATCGAAATCCTT
>JAOZLU010000291.1 GCA_029934695.1 Desulfobacterales bacterium
GCTGTGTTAAAAAAACGCATGGTATTATCCTTATTGAAATGGTGAATTATGAATGATAAGAGCATGTTTATCATTCAGTATTTATCATAGAGCGGAGTGCAAAAACAGAGCGGAGCAATTTTTTGCACTCCATACAGACTTATTTTATTCTTTCTTCCATATCTCAATAATCCTCCCTGCAACCTGCTCAACAGTCAAATCATCCGTGTTGATTTCATACTGACCCGCGTTCTTGTACTTGGAAATCCTTTGCTCCAGAACTTCCGCAACCTCCTCGGTGAATGTTTTTCCGGAGGTCAGCGAGGGCCGTTCCTTTCCATCCTGAATTCGCGACACGATGGTATCTACTGAAGCCTTCAGCCAGAATATACGTGCGTTCACTTTAAGGGCCGCTATGTTTTCAGGCCGTTCAATAACGCCCCCGCCGGTATCTATAATGGTATTGTCGAGCTTTGCCAATGCTCTGGTCACTTCAGATTCTGTATCGCGAAATTTGGGCCAGCCATATTTCTCCACAATGTCCGGAATCGTCATGCCGGCCTTTTTAACGATTTCCGCATCCATGCCGATGCACAGCATTTCAAGACGGTCGGCGAGAATCTTTCCCACCGCGCTTTTTCCAGTCCCCCGATAGCCGATCAGTACAATATTCATGCGCCCAGTGCCTCCGTCAGCACCTGCCGCATCACATCCGCAGGCGCGGCAGTGCCGGTAAAATGTTCAAATTGCAGAACAGCCTGATTGATAAACATATTGACTCCGGAGATGGTTTTAAGACCTCGGGACTTGGCGTTGGCAAGCAGTTTCGTTTCAAGTGGCGTATATACGATATCAAAGACAACCTGTCCGGGCCGGAAAAGCTCGGCAGGAATAAGGGACGCGTCTTCTTTGGGATGCATGCCGATGGGCGTACAGTGGATGATCACATCGGCATTCTCCATCTCCGAAGCAAGCGTATCGTCGTTCAGCATCCCGGATTTGATGGACGTATCCGTGTCGGCCTTCAAATCAGCCGTCAACTCTCGGAGCATGGCATCGTCAATATCCAGAATTGCAAGTTTCCCAAGTGCGGCGTTCCGGGCAATGATAAAGGCAATCGCCCTTGCCGCACCCCCGGAACCCAGCATCAGGACATTTTTACCTCCGATTTTCACCCCAGCATCGTCAAGTGCCCTGAGCGCACCCGGTCCGTCTGTGCCCAGACCGATCAATCTGCCATTTTCATTAATAACCGTATTGATTGATCCGATGGAGCGATCCACATCCGCTATTTCGTCCATATATTTCATTGCTTCGATTTTATGCGGAATCGTAACACTCATGCCGCGAAAGTTGCCCAACGCCCGCATACCCGCCAACGCGCTTTTCACATCCTCCACCTGGCAGGCCATATAAACAAAATCCAGGTTCAGTTTCTCAAACGCAGCATTGTGAATTGCCGGTGAAAGGCTGTGTGCAACCGGATTACCGATAACAGCACAAAATTGGGTGCCACAGCCGATTGATTTGATACTTTTCATAAAACCTCCTTGAATATATTATTCCGCCAAAGCGGTCCCGTTCACATTTTCTGCTGACATACTTATTTACCGACAGTGAAAAGTTCAAAATAAAGTTGAAAGTTAATCCGTAACCCGTTGAAATTACTGAGTGGCTTATGCTGTTTTGAAAAATATCAGTGTCAGCAATTTCAGCATGTTATGACTGCCGAGTTATTTATAATGGTTAAAATAAAGTTTTATCTGAATGGTTTTTTTGCCGGAAATCTGTCATCCCCTTATTCTGTAATGCCTCAACGGGGGCACAATTGTTTTGTCAATAAAACAAATATGTTAAAATAATCTTTCCCGCAGATCGGTCACGAAGCCGCCACAATTTTCATCTGCCATTGTCTCCCAATGTTCTTTCCAATCCCCGGCTTTCCGTGAATCAGCCAATTCAATTCTTAAAATGACAGATATAAGAATCGGCACACTTTTTGGAAAAAGTTCGTCACTGAGAAAAACGACGGGTTTTATTTCATCAGCCTCTGCTGACATTAGTATATAATTCTGTTGTTTGTCAAAATTTATTATTCCGGAGACAGCCTGCTATTTTTTTTAAGGCAGAGCCATGACAATGATATGTGATTTTCAGCTATGTACAGATTTTCGGACACCCTTGAATATCGGACGGTCAGATGATTTTGTCTGAAATGCCCATATTCAGTAATATCAGCATATTATCATTTTCTGTCCTGTACACAGGTGATTTTCAGTTAAATTTTTATAAACTGTTAACTGGGAAATGAAGGATCTCAAATTATGCCTGAATTTTTTTGACCGGTCAGCCTTTGATTGCAGATTTCAGGGGACTTTTATTGAAAAAACCGCTGCTCACTGACCTCTGACCACATTATCATAACTTTCTGAAATTACTGATAGCAATATTCCTGTGTCAGCGTATTTGATTAATTGATTTCAGGGAGTTGGAGGCTCATCCTCAATTTTTTATTTTGACTTTTTCACTGCCGAGGTTATTATATTCAGTATAATTAAAAGGTTTGATATGATTCTCTGACTGGGCAATCAAATTTCTTGACACTATAATCAAATTGATGTATTTCAGAGAATTCAGAATTTGATTGGATAGGGATACAAGAAAATTTGATTTGCAGTGCTGAAATGAAATTTCAACATATTGTGAAACGCTGAAATTTTATTTTTAATCTGAATTAACGCAGATAAATTATTTCTGGTTCTATTATGGTTTTTGTGGTTTCCGACACGGGCTGAAAATTGTGAACCGCGGATGAACGCAGGCTCATCCGCGTCCGTCCGCGGTCTGTCCTTCCCGTTCCCGGGCATGTTCCCTCAGACTGACTTTCAGGATCGTGACTGTCTGAAATCATATACAGCCGCAAAATCCGTCAGAATCAGAATTATTTATTTGAAAATTCCTGAAAACGGAGTTATTTTATGATTCCCGGAGATTTAGATATAATTCACATGGTACGCAACGCCGGCCTCATGGTTCAAATGGTGTTGCTTTTGTTGCTCTTTTTTTCCATAACCTCATGGGCAATTATTTTAATCAAATATCGGTATATCAGAAAGGCATACAGAGAGTCTGCTTTCTTCACAGATATTTTCTGGGAAAGCCGGGACCTCGCGGTTGCCTTTAAAGAGGCAGAGGAACTTCACGGCAGCCCTGTCGCGAGAATTTTCCGCATCGGGTATGTTGAACTTAAAAAACTGAGTCAGTCCGGCACCCTGAATCCATCCGTTCAGGAAGCCGCGACTCTGGGGGGCAGGCTTGGGGGGACAGATAATGTGAAGCGGTCATTGAACCGGGCCATCAATACGGAAGTCACCCGGATGACGCAGATGATCCCTTTCCTGGCCACAACAGGGAACACCACCCCTTTTATCGGTCTGTTCGGGACAGTGTGGGGCATCATGAATTCTTTTCACGGTATCGGACAGAAAGGGTCGGCCAGTCTTGCTGTTGTGGCACCCGGCATTTCCGAGGCACTGGTCGCAACTGCCGCGGGGCTGGCTGTGGCAATCCCTGCGGTAATTGCATTTAATTATTTTATGCAGAAGATCAAGGTCATTGAATCTGAACTGGAAAGTTTTTCCGCAGATTTTCTGAATATCATTGAGCGGGATATTCGGGTGGATTCCCCATCTCTTCCTGTTCCTCTCTCCCGGGAGGAAAGATTTTGAAACAGGTTCTCATTCATAGGCTCCGCCTGACGGAGCCTGGAAACGAGTGGCATATTGAATTTACTGTCGGCTGCAACAAGGAAAATAAAGAATGGCAATGAGGAGCAACACAGACGATCTTATGTCGGATATCAATGTGACACCTTTTGTGGATGTCATGCTGGTTCTTTTGATTATTTTCATGGTAACCGCTCCGATGATGGTGCAGGGGGTGGATGTCAGTCTGCCGGAAGCAACCTCCAAGGCACTTCCTCCTTCAGAAGAGGAACAGCTTGTTATTACAATTAATAAAGACAATCAGGTGTATATCAATGATTTCCAGGTAAGACCCGATATTCTCAGGGAAAAACTGATAAAGATACTTGATGGCCGTGAAAGCCGTGCTGTGTATTTCCGGGCAGACAGAGACATCTCCTGGGGAATGGGGGTCCACATAATGTCCGAAATAAAAGGTGCCGGGATTGAAAAACTGGGTATTGTGACAGAGCCAGTTGATCGGAAAGAGAAAGAGCCTGGGCAAAAAGCAAAAAGCTGATGGAAGAAAAGACAGAAGAAGAATCATATTCGCCTCTTGGAATGAAAAATCAGGAGGGTCCGTTTTTTTCAGTGTTTATTGTTTCCTTTCTGCTCCATCTGTTTTTTATTGGGGGACTGATCCTGCCCTCGGCTCATGAGCCGGACAGAAGGATTTCCCCTTCTTCTGTCATTGATGTCAGCATGATCATGTTTCCGGCTCAGGAAGTGCAGCCTCAGGCATCTGAGGAACCCGAAGAAATTCCGACAGAAACAGAATCAGAATCAGAAACGCCTGAAGATGCGGCAGCCGAACCGGAAGAAGTACCCGAAGAAATTCCGACAGAACCGGAAGCACCCGAAGAGGAACCAGAGGAGCCGAAAAAACCGGAAGTTCATCTGGCAAAGGTGGAAAAAACAGATCCGGAAGACACAGATCAGGATGGTGACGGATATACGGTAAACCAGGGCGACTGCAATGATAAGGATGCCCGCATCCATCCCGGAGCGACTGAGATATGCGGAGATGGCACAGATCAGGATTGTAATGGAAGGGACCTTGCCTGTGAGCCGGAAAAGAAACCGAAAAAAACTGAAAAGAAAATAAAGCCGGACAAGAAACCGGATAAGCCGAGAGATATTCCGCATAAGGCCCCAAAGGCCAGGAAACCTAAAAAAGTGGCGAAAGCAAAACCTCCGGCAAAGTCATATTCAAAGGATGTAACGGCAAAAATTGCCAAGATCAGGGAAAGGCATAAAAAGAAGACAGGGACAACATCTGAGAAGACAGGAACTGGAAATGGCGGAACTGGCCAGAGGCCGGGAAGCGGTCTGGGGGCCGGCAGGTATTCTGCGGCAATCAGATTTTACAAAAACAATGTTATCCCCAACCGGATAAATAAAAACTGGACCCTGTCTGAGAATTTGCTGGGAAGGCGGTTTGGTCTGAGAGCTGTCGTGGTGATCCGGATCATGCAAAATGGGAAAATAAATGATATGTGGTTCGAGAAGAAATCCGGGGACAGATATTTTGATGATTCTGTCCGCAAAGCCATTATGAAATCGAATCCGCTCAGAGAACTTCCAAATGATTATCCAGACCCTTTTTATGAAGTGGAACTGGAATTCACGCCTTCGGGATTAAATTAATTAAAGTTGAAAGGTTGAAAGTGAAAAGTTTATGACAAAATCTTGTGTTAAAATAATATTTCTGATTACTTTGTTATCTTTTCTTATTTGGCCGCCTTCGGGTTTGGCGAAACGTGACCGGGTCGTTATCAGCGATCCTTCTTTGCAAAAAATTCCGATTGCGATTCCTTTGTTCAAGGTGCAGCCCCACCTTATGGATGTGTCAATGAAAACATCTGATTTCTGTTCAGAAACTTTGGATTTTACAGGCTATTTCAAGCTTCTTGACCGCGGCTCATTTCTTGCAGCCCCCCGGGAAATTGATATTACCGGCTCAACCATCAATTTCAAAAATTGGACTGCTGTTGGTGCTGAACTCATGATAACAGGCAGTGTTCAGGTAAATAATGACCTGATTGAAATGGAACTTCGACTGTTTGACACATTTAAAGGTCAGATGCTGGTGGGCAAAAAATATAAAGGATGGATAACCGACCACCAGAGAATGATACGCCGTTTTTGCAGTGAAGTGATCTATTATCTTACTGGCAGTCAGGGGATTTTTGACAGCAAAATTGCTTTTGTATCGAACGGTTCAGGGAATAAGGAAATCTATATCTGTGACTTTGACGGCCAGAACACGAAACGGTTCACTCATAATAATGCAATCACACTTTTCCCGGCATGGTCGTCGAACGGAAAATGGCTTGCCTATACGTCATACAAAAAGGGCAAACCAGATATTTACATAAGACATCTGAAAGAAAACCGGGGATTTGTCATTAACAGAAAAGGCATCAATTCGACACCTGAATGGGTTCCCGGCAAATTCAGCCTCGCTGCAACCCTTTCTTACGAAGGGGATCAGGAAATTTATCTGTTGACCGGAAAAGGAAAAAAGATTAAGAAGCTTACGAATAAATGGGGGATTGACACATCTCCGGCCTGGTCCCCTGACGGGAGAAAAATGGCCTTTGTCTCAAACCGGTCAGGAACGCCCCAGATTCATGTCAAACATATTGGTTCAGGGAGTGTTGAAAGACTGACATTTCAGGGAAGATACAATACTCAGCCCAGCTGGTCTCCCAAAGGGGACAAAATCGCATATTCTGCCAGGGGAAAAAGCGGGCGTTACAATATCTGTACCATTGGTTTTGACGGAGGAGGCCCGACGCGACTGACACGCACAGGAGATAATGAATCACCCTCGTGGTCCCCGGACGGCAGCATGATCGCTTTCAGTTCAACACGTCAGGGAGCCAGCAGAATCTATGTGATGACGGCTTACGGAACAGACCAGAGGCGTCTGCTCGCTTTACGGGGTGAACAGACAAATCCCAAATGGTCGCCGGGAGGTGTTGATTAGGAAAAGAGGCCAGAGGTAAGGGGCAGAGGAGAGAGTAATAATAATAATTTAAAATAAAAAAAGGAGAAAAAATGCGAGAAAAATTGTGTATGATTTTGGCCGTGGTGCTTGTGATTCCGGGTCTGATGTTTACTGCTTCATGTGCGAAAAAAGAAATCAGGCCCGAATCTGCTATGTATCAAGATAAGCCGAGGACAAGACAGTCGGCATCGTCAATGACGACAACTTCTGAGAAAGACAGGCTGGCAAGGGAGCAGGCTTTGATCGACGAAAGTGCCAGACAGGAGAAATTCAGAAGAGAGGAGGAAGGTCGCCTCGCTGGAGTAAGTGAGAGAACCGGTGCTGATACGAGAATTTCCCAAAGAGCCTTCATGAGTGAAGATGTTTATTTTTCTTATGACAGTGCTGCACTCTCTTCAAATGCACAGGACGCTTTGAGGCGAAAGGCGGAATGGATGCAGAATCATCCGAATGTTTCTGTGATTATTGAAGGGCATTGTGATGAACGGGGAACCAACGCATATAACATGGCTTTGGGGGACAGACGCGCTGAAAGCGCAAAGGCGTTTCTGGTTAATCTCGGAATTCCGAGATCACGGATGACAACCATATCTTATGGAGAGGAAAGTCCTGCGGTTCCGAGTCATAATGAATCAGCCTGGGCCAGGAACAGGCGGGCGCATTTTGTCACAGAGTAAGTTTGAATAAAAAAAACCGGGTTTCTCAAAAAGCCCGGTTTCTCAACGGAGTATTGGCCATGAAACTTACTGTTTTAATTGCTTCAGTATGCCTTACAGTTCTGAGCGGATGTGCATTGCAACAGGACCTGATTGGGCTGAATGACCGTGTGATTGCGCTGGAAGAGCGCAACAGGGATCTGGAACGACGTGAGGCAACATCAAAGAGGGAGAGTGTACAGCTTCAGTCCCGGATTGAAAATTACAGCAAGATCAATGATGAAAAAGCCCAGAAGCTGAGAAGTCAGTCTGCCGAGTTGCAGGCCATGTTTGACGGATTCAGAGAAGAAATTCAGGGACTGAGTGGAAAGCTTGAAGAAACGGATCACCTGATACGGCAAAAAATAAAAACGCTTGAAGACTCCGGGAAAAGCACAGAAAACCAGCTGAAAGAGTTGGAGCAGAAGCTGGAGCAGAATCTGAACGCCAGAGCCGGAAGGTCGGATTCAGGAATGTCATATCAGGTGGACCCGACCCCTGTATCCGATCCTATTTATTCAAAAGGCAGTTCCAGAGACCGGGCCCGGGCATCCGATTCAGCAAGAGCGGACACGAGGAAGAGCCAGGTTGCCAATGGGCTTTCGGAGAATGAACTGTATGCATTGGCAAAACAGGCATTTGACCGAGGCGAATTTCAAACTGCCCGGGAAGGATTTCAGACATTAATAACCACATATCCGAAATCAAGACGTGCCGATAATGCCCAGTTCTGGATCGGTGAAATTTACTATCGGGAAAGGCGGTATGAGGAAGCCATTCTGGAATATCAGGAAGTGATAGAAAAATATCCGAACGGCAATAAGGTGAAGGCCGCTCTTTTAAAACAGGGCTTTGCCTTCTTTAACTTGGGAGACAAACCTAATGCCCGTCTTATTCTCCAGGAACTGGCGGACAGATATCCGGATTCTCATGAAGCAAAGCTTGCAAAGGACAAACTGGACTGGTTCTGATGTTTGATGTTTGATGTTTGATGTTTGATGTTTG
>JAOZLU010000900.1 GCA_029934695.1 Desulfobacterales bacterium
ATAAATTCCAAATCCCAAATAAATTCCAAATCCCAAATAAATTCCAAATCCCAATATCCAAATCTCAAATAAATTCCAAATTCCAAATTCCAATACCCAAATTGTTATTTGAGATTTGGGATTTATTTGGAATTTGGGATTTGGATATTGGATTTTGATGCTCCTTACTTGGGTTCGTCAAAGCGGCAGTTCAGCAGCATATCACCATCGAATGACGAAAGGACTTTGTAGGGGAGGGTGTTAAACAGATTGATCATCTTCCTGTTTTCAGACACTGTATAGGCGAACAATCCGGAGATTCCGTTGTCCCTTGCTGCTTCCGCAAGCTTTCGGATTAATGTCTTGCCAATTTTTTTGCCTTGATAATCTTTACTGACTGAAAACGCAACTTCAGCCATATTCTTTGCCAGCTCAAGATAATACTCACCGATCCCCACCACCCTGTCAAAACCGGATTCTCCCACCACGGCGATGATGGTCAGATTACGGATGTAGTCAGCCTGGCTCATGCCTTCCACATCATCGCGCACAAAGCGTTTCTTTTCATGAAAGAATCTTAAAGCGATATCCTTCCTGTCGAGATGATAGAAGTGTTCCTGGATTCTCCTCTCATCAATGGTTTTGGCAGGTCGGAAGGTTATTTTTTCGCCGTCAACAGCAATGATTTCCTCCAGTTTCACCGGATAAATACCATAAACAGATTCTCCGAGACTCCGCTCAGGACCGATCATACCCAGTTTCTTGGCCTGACCAAGCAGTTCATCCCGAAAATCAGGATGCGCTATGTTGATCAGGGCAAAGGCCCGTTCCTGGGTGCTTTTCCCGAAAAGATTGACCAGCCCGTATTCGGTGACCACATAGCGGACATCTTCCCTCGGTACGGTGACAATGGTATTGTTCAGCAACGGGACGATCCGGCTGACATTGCCGTCATCGTCAGTCGCGTTGAGCATGATGATTGATTTGCCTCCCTCAGAGCGGTTCGCCCCTCTGATAAAATCGGAAATGTCTGAAGCACCTGCATAAAGGGTGTCAGGCATGGCATCACAGGAGACCTGACCCGCCAAATCTATGGTCCGGGCCACGTTCATGGACACCATTTTGTTGTTACGGGAAATGATTTCAATATCATTGACATAATCAGAAGAGTGAAAGTCAACAGCCGGGTTAGTATCCAGAAATTCATACAGAGACTTGGTTCCGACAGCACAACTGGCCACCAGTTTGCCTTCATTAAATCCCTTTTTCCGGTTATTGATCACACCCATAGAATAAAGATGCATGACAGCATCGGTGAGAAACTGTGAATGGATACCGAGGTCTTTTTTGTCTGAGAGTGCCAGAAGGGTTGTCTGGTACGCCACATCCAAGTCAATCTGCAATGTCGAGCCATCCTCGATGAGTCTGGCAACGTGCTGACCAATGAGGTTGGCCTTATCGGACATGGGAACGGGAGAAATGGTCAGAAGGTCCTCATCATGCTCAACAATGGCATCCGCATCATTGACATGGATAAAGCTCTGACCGAGCACCATGGGCATTTCAGAATTGACCTGGGCAATCACCACATCCGCTGAAAGTGCGGCAGTGAGAGTGACATCCACCGAAACTCCCAGGCTCATCCAGCCAAAATCATCCGGCGGGCTTACTTGGATCAAGGCCACATTAATCGGAATTCTTCGGCTTTTAAAAAGGCGCGGTGCATCAGATATGCTTACCGGAGTGTAAAACCGCTTATTTTTAGCCAACTCTCCGGTTTTGGCTGACCCAAGATAGATGGAACGGATATTCAGGCTCTGGTCCCTGGTTTTGTTGGCGATCAGGGTCAGAGACGTGGTTTCCTGTGACATCAGGCGAATAATTTCAATGTCACTGAGGCGCGGTGAAGCTTCTGCAAGCCCCCTGACCAAATGCTGAGGTTCGCCGCAATAAGACCCGATGAAAACCCTCTGACCCGACCGTACCATGTCGATGGCCTTTTGAACGGTCATTCTTTTTTCAACATAATCATCTGCCCAATAGCTGTTTGTTGCCATTAAATTACCTCCTATTAATGTTATCTGTCCAAAACAATACGACTCCGTTCTCAAATAAATTCCAAATCTCAAATCCCAAATCTCAAATAAATTCCAAATCCCAAATCCCAAATCCCAAATCCCAAAT
>JAOZLU010000901.1 GCA_029934695.1 Desulfobacterales bacterium
AAAAAAGTTGAAGATTGTTTCTACATCAATAATAACAATATGTTGTAAAGGTAGAGGTCTTTGTGGAGGTCTTTGTTCTTACATAACTCGATTCAGACTTCCCATATTATACCCCTCCAAGTCAAGGGCGACAAACTTAAACCCGAGTTCTTTGAAATATGTCACGATACGGTTCCGCAATGTATTTTCCACGAATTCAGGGATGTCTTTTGCATCCAATTCAATGCGGGCCAAATCCCCGTGATGCCTTACCCGCAACTGAGGATCCAGGCCCAGTCCCCGGAGGAATTCCTCGCCCTCGCCCACCTGTCTCAGCTTTTCGGCTGTGATGGGACTGTGATAGGGGATTCGGGATGCCAGACACGCATACGCGGGTTTGTCATGAGTGGGGAGATTCAGTTTCTTTGAAAGTAAGCGTATTTCCGCTTTTGTCAACCCGGCCTCCCGGAGAGGACTTCTGACACCCAGTTCCCGTGCTGCCCGAGTTCCGGGACGATAATCGCCTTCATCATCCTGATTTTCTCCGTCCGCCAGATAAAAGAATCCTTGTTCCCGGGCCAGTCTGAGCAAAGTGCCGAACCGTCTTTTTTTGCAGATATAGCATTTATCCGCAGGATTCTCCACGAACTCAGGAATGTCCAGTTCATGAGATTTCACAACCATAAGCCTCGCATCCAGCATTTTGGCAAAGCAGACCGCGTCTTCCTGTTCATGGCGGGGCGTAATTTCAGAGATGGCGGTCACAGCCAAAACATTATCTCTCAGGACATCTTTTGCCACCTTGAGGAGCAAGGTGCTGTCAACGCCGCCGGAAAAAGCCACGACTACGCTCTCCAGTTCTTTTAAAATATTTTGGAGGGTTTCATGCTTAAATTCAAGATCATATAATTTCTCAGAAGTTTTCATTTCTCAGATATATTTTAATTTTATCAACGCACTTTAAAACAAGAGGCGTAAACTGGATAACATCTTCAAAAAGGCTGTGCAAATCCTCAAGAACATATTCGTGTGCAATCTGATTTCTCAATTCCCTGATATTCCTCCAGCCTTCCGCACTGTCAATAATTCCTCGCTGTTCAGCTCTGTTCAGACGGTCAATAAGCGTTCCCTCATCTGTAAGCTCAATCGCATCTATTGCCCTGAAAACCTTCTGAATAAGAATATCAGCAAGTCTGGCAAATCTGGAAGTGATCGCATCAAGATGAACCAAATCCTCATCAGAGATATCTTCTGATAAAGGAAACAGATAATCAGTTGAATTATAAGAAAAATTCAGAATATACGATGCTTTCTCAGCCAGCTTCATCTGTTTTCTCAGATGTTCTGCTTTTATTTTTCTTTTATCCTCTTCCATAATAATATCCTGCTTTCATCCTGCATTCTGACAAACGGGTCTTTTTTTTCAGGGTAGTCCCATACGATATCAATTTTCTGCTCTCCGATCTGATCATATATTTTCAGACGCAGGGCACGCGTGAGCCTCAACGATTCAGAGGGTCTGCTCCCACATTCTATGAGGAGATCAATATCTCCTCCTTTTCCGTCAGGATCAGTTCTGGAGCCGAAAAGATAAACCTTGCAGTCATCCTTCCGGAGAATGTTTTCAAAAGCGTTGCATAATCCCTGTATCTCCCCGGGAGTGAGCCGGACAGGATGTCGGATTTGACTTTTCATTTTCTGTGTATTCATGTCCTGTTTCAGCCGGGCTGTTCTCCTGATAGTAAGTTTCAAGCCAGCAAATCCTTTCAAAATTCCTCAACCGAGTGAAACGGAGGCATGGCGGATTTATCTTCGGCAAAAGCTTTCAAACTCGTTTCATTGGGAATCTCAGGCAGATCGTAACAATGTCGGATTTAAGCGTGATAAAATTTAATCTGCTAATATATAATCAGCTAATTAAAATCAGAAGAACAATTTATGGGTCAGGAGGGCAAATCACCACAAGCCGGAGCGCATCAGTGACAAGGATTTTGAAAATATCCCGGCAAATTCATTGTCGGGTTGAGAAATGCAAAGGCACAAAATAAAAAACCCGAATTCATTACGAATCCGGGTCTGTATAAAAAATTTTTCGGCAATGTCCTACTCTCCCACTCAGCCTCCCAAGCAGTACCATCGGCGCAAAAGAGCTTAACTTCCGTGTTCGGGATGGGAACGGGTGT
>JAOZLU010000902.1 GCA_029934695.1 Desulfobacterales bacterium
ATCTGAGCAATTTGCCCAAGCTTATGTCTCAGATAGAGGAAGGGATTGCCGTCGGTGACGGCAAAATAGTGGGATTCGGGGCGCATTCCCTCAAGGGAATGAGCTATAATTTATCTGCTGGACTCGTGGCCCGGGCAGCATTGGAACTGGAAAAGATCCTGACCAAACACTAGTCACCAGCCCCAAGGGATGAATAAAGATGGACGTACAACAAAAAAAGACAAAAGTGCTTGTCACAGACGAAGATATGGCTCAACGTCTGATCCTTCGCACCAACTTGGAGTCAGACGGATACGATGTGCATGAGGCGGAAAACGGTTTTGACGCGCTTGAGAAGTTGTCTGATGACCCTGGCATCAGGCTGCTGCTGACGGACCTCGCCATGCCGGAAATGGACGGATACGATCTGATCAGGAGCGTCAGGGAGAATGAACTGCGATATACCTATATTATTGTGCTGACTTCAATAGAGGACAGGAACTCGCTGTTAAAAGCACTTTCACTGGGCGCAGATGACTATCTGACCAAGCCGGTTTTCCCGGACGAACTGAAGCTTCGTCTGAGGGGAGGGACACGGCTTCTTAAATTGGAAAGCCAGGAAGCCCTGATTTTTTCAATGGCCAAACTGTCTGAATATCGCAGCGAAGAGACAGGCTTTCATCTGGAGCGGGTGTCTCATTACACCCGGCTGATTGCCAGGGATATCTCAAAACATCACCCGGAACTCGGACTGAGTCTCAGCATGGCGGATGAAATTGCCAGGGTAAGCCCGCTTCATGATCTGGGAAAAGTGGCCATACCGGATAAAATTCTTCACAAACCGGGCAAACTCACGCAGGAAGAGTGGGAAGTGATGAAAACGCATACCACCATCGGCGGGAAAATGATAAAAGAGATATATGACAAGAGCGGATCCCTCTATCTCTGGCTTGCTTATGAGATTGCCATGCATCACCATGAACGATGGAACGGCAGGGGATATCCCTTCGGACTTCAGGGGAAAAATATCCCCATTTCAGCCAGAATCATGGCTTTGGCGGACGTTTATGACGCTGTATGCAGCAAGCGGTGTTACAAAGATTCCTTTCCACATGAAGAGGCCAAAGCTCTCCTTCTTGGGGAGAGAGGGGAACACTTTGACCCCAACATTGTTGATGCATTCCTGCGGCAGGAGGACGCCTGTCTGGCGGTGAAGGAGAGATTTCAGAAATAAGGAAAATCAACCATAGCGATTTTTTGCATTAACAGGGGAGTGCAAAAATAAAGCGGAGCGGTTTTTTGCACCCTTGCTTCCCGGATGATCGGTTATATTTTTGGAACCTTACATCTCTCGCAAAATGATGAATCAATTAAGGAAGCAGGAAAGGAAACATAATGACGGTTTGAAAAAATGACAGACTCTCCCAGGGAAAGACACCTGAAATAGCTGTCTATTTGAAGCTGGTCAGTGAATTGTATGACCATGAAAACGGATGGTTCAATATCTGTTCTGAAGAAGAAATCCGGTTTTATTTTTCTTATGCTGAAAACAGACGATCTTTGGAAATCGCAGCGGGAACCGGTCGTATCGCCCTTCCGCTCCTGCAATCCGGGTGTGATCTTTATGGCATTGACGGATCCTGGAATATGCTGAAGGTTCTTCATTCAAAATTGGATATGACAGATCGCAACCGTTTTATTTTGTGGGACGCCAGACAACCCCCATATCCGGCTGAGGATCACAGCTTTGAATTTGTATTCGTCGCTTTTTCCACCTTTTCACTGCTGCATAATCAGGTTGAAGATGCGGGGGACAACCGTATTTTACATGAAATCAGCCGTCTGCTGAAACCCGGGGGGCATCTTGTCATAAATGACTGGCGCACAACGCCTTTTGACCACGACGAGTTCGAGTACCACGACAACCGCTCCGGCTTCGACGAGTTCAAGCACGACGAGTTCGAGTACCACGACAACCGCTCCGGCTTCGACGAGTTCAAGCACGACGAGTTCAGTCACCACGAGCATTCCTCCGGCCAACGTGGCCTGCACCGACATCACCCTCAGCGGCACTCTCACCATCGCTGAGAACACGCCCGCATACACAACCCTCGGCACCTTCTCCGCCACCGACGCGGACGGCGGCCCGCACACATTTTACCGGGTGGTGCATGGGTCCCGGG
>JAOZLU010000903.1 GCA_029934695.1 Desulfobacterales bacterium
TGTACGGTTCTCAGGGGGCTTGGGGATGGCAACATCCCCCGGCTACCCGACACGGAAAAAGCCCCGCCGCTCAACTCGGTCGTTATGGTGCCTAAAATTATTATGATATGAAAATACAGAGAATATACGTTGACACCTCAGTAATCGGCGGTTGTTTCGATTCGGAATTTTCGATTTGGTCGGACGGACTGATGAGGGATTTCCGAGACGGAAATTTCAAACCTGTCATATCTGAAATTGTGGCTGAGGAAATCGGAGAAGCTCCGGTGTTCGTAAGGGAAAAATATGCGGAACTGATCGGACTGGATGCGGAATACCTTGAAATAGATGAGGAGAGCATGAATTTGTTTTCAAAATATGATCAGCGGGAAATACTGACAGAAAAATACAGAAACGACATGCTTCATATTTCTCTGGCAACTGTTGCCGGAGTTGACATTGTGACGAGCTGGAATTTCAGACATATCGTCCGTTTCGATAAAATCAGAGCCTTCAATTCGGTAAATATTGAGAACGGATACAGACAGTTGGAAATTTATTCTCCCAGGGAGGTGACAACTTATGGAGACGATTAAAACAGTCAGAATGGTTCGTCGGATAAGGGATGCCCAGTACATTCTGACAAAGGATATGAGCAATGAGGAATTTGTCAGCTATATTCGCAGGAAGGCAAAACTGGTAAATGATCAGGCATATGAATTTATGAAAAGAAATAGCAAAGCAGAGAGCTATGCCACATAACCCGGCGTTTGAGCGGACGGAAAAAGCCCCGCCGCTCAACTCTGCGTTCAGCATAAGAAGGAATAGCTATGGGTTTTTTGTATATATTGACGGTAGTTGCTGTGATTATTTCATTGATAGCCAACCGTCAAAAAACAAAAAAGGCCTTTATCGTAGGATCAAAAATGCTGTGGATGATTACACCGCCATTTATCTCAATTCTTGTATCTGTTTCAATTTTGTTGCATCTTATGCCTAATGAAATGATCGTTGATTATTTAGGAGACTCAAACTCTTACTTTGGGGTCGTTGTCGCCTCGATAATTGGTTCAATAACTGTTATACCGGGACCAATAGTATATCCTCTCTGCGGAATATTATTGGAGAAAGGTGTTTCTTATAGTGTCATAGCAGCGTTTTCATCATCCCTTATGATGGTTGGGGTTCTTTCCTTTCCTGTGGAGCGAGCTTATTTTGGAAATAAATTTGCGCTTCTGAGGAATATTGTAAGTCTGTTTATTACTTTAGTTATAGCGCTAATCTTTTCATTGGCTAATGGTAGGATAATATGAAGAGTCTTAAACAATTTCCACTTAAACCAATTCTTTTTGTATTATTTCTCATTTTTATTGTAATCTCATTTTTAATTGAATTTGCTCCCGGCGTTGCAGTAGGCAAAAATTTTGGTCTTTTCTCATTTCAAATGGTTAAAGTTTTACCTGCAATCTTCATTTTAATTGGTCTTTTTGATATTTGGGTAAAACGAGAGACCATAGTGAAACAACTTGGTGAAACTGGTGGCATCAAAAGCTTTCTATGGGTATTTATATTGGCTGCTCCTATGGCGGGTGGTCTTCTGCCAGCTATCCCGATTGCTTATACCCTTTATCAAAAAGGTGCTCGTCTCACTGTTGTCCTTACATTTCTTGGTGCTGTTGGAGTCGGGCGTATTCCTATGATTCTTTTTGAATCAACATTTCTTGGTTGGAAGTTTAGCATCATTCGCATAATTGCATCGATTCCCCTTGTTGTTGTCACTGGCATTATTTTAGGAAGAGCATTAGAAAAAAGCGACTATAAATTACCAGAAAGGGATTAACAAATTGTAGAGACAAGGTATGTATTGCCTCTACTGATAAAGAATGATTTATGCGCATGTAATTAATCAAGCTCTAATAATATCGGCAATGATTGCTGAACAATAAAATTCAGCGGACGCAAAAAGCCGCGCCGCTGATTTAAACGTTATGCGTCAGATTACATGAAAATACAATAAATTACGGTAAGAAAGAACCTAACCAAGAATAGGAACAATATATGTCTAAAAAACAGAATCTATTGAGCATTGATGACGTTGCTGAGAAAATTGGGGCGTTGGTGGGGGG
Organism: Desulfobacterales bacterium; assembly: GCA_029934695.1. Taxonomy (GTDB): domain Bacteria; phylum Desulfobacterota; class Desulfobacteria; order Desulfobacterales; family 4be13; genus JAOZLU01. Next base: position 2,106 of record JAOZLU010000903.1, read on the forward strand.
CGTTTCTGCTGAAATTTTCAAAAGATAAAAAACGGTGGCTGTATTGGCTGTCTGAAG